>JBDTBI010000550.1:0-3654 GCA_039924215.1 Acidobacteriaceae bacterium | reverse complement strand
ATTGATGGTAGCGATCCGCTACTTTGGCTCGAGCAAGACATTTGCTATCAAATGTGCTGGGATGCGTCGAATTCATGCCTTTGCCCTTTTATTTGTTCCGCGATCGCAATTCCTGCTCCGTTGCAAGTCCATCTGCGCATTCACGCAGCCCTGTGTCTGAATCTACGCGACGCCATCGATCCGGATTGAGCCTTGCTCGCTGCTCCTATATTTTGGGCTGTCTGTGCCTCTTTCTGGTTTCGTTCGCAATCCAGGGATCGTTTTCTCGTCTGCATGCGGAATCCGCAAAAAAATATTACAAGGCGGGCAAGGCTGCGGAAATACGCGAGGACTATATCACCGCGTATCAGAATTACCGACAGGCATGGCTGGCAAAGCCGTCGGACATGCGGTACAAGGAGTCCTATCTACGGCTGAAATTTTCGGCCGCGTACCAATATGTAACCATGGGTCGAAAGCTGCGTGAGCAAGGCCAGCTAAACACTGCATTGACCGATTTTTTACGCGCGCTTGAGGTTGACCCCAGCGACGAGGCGGCGCAGCAAGAGGCACAACAGGTGCGCGCGCTGATCGCCGGCAAAACCGCAGCCGAGGCCCAGCCGGACCACACCGCCGTAACATCTGCACAGAACCAGCGTGAACTTCAGGAACTAAGCGGACCGTTGCAATTGAAGCCCATCTCCAATGAGCCGATCACCATCAACATGGTGGCCGACACAAAAGTGCTCTATCAGACGATTGGGAAACTCGCTGGCATCAATATCCTGTTTGACCCTGACTACACCTCAAAACGCATTCCGATCGATCTGAACCGTGTCACGCTGTATGACGCGCTGCGCAGCATTGCTTTTGTTTCCCAGACCTTCTGGAGACCGGTGACTTCCGACACGATTTTTGTTGCGGCTGACACGCGCCAGAAACGTGCTGAGCTGGAACAGCAGGCCGTGCAGACGTTTTATCTGGGGAACATTACGCAGGCCAACGATCTGAACGAGGTCTTGAACGCGGTACGAAATCTGATGGACACGACCGTGAAATTGCAGGCGGTCCCCAGCCAGAATGCCATCGTGATGCGCGGCACGCCGGACCAGTTGCTACTGGCGCAAAAGATCATCGACGATCTGGACAAGGCCAAGCCAGAAGTGGTTGTCGATGTTGCCGTTCTCGAGGTCAACAAAGATTTGCTGCGCAATATCGGCGTGCAGTTGCCGGGATCGATTGGCGTGCAGCTCCAGTCCTCCACGGCATCCACATCCGGATCAACCGGAACAAGTGGCACTACCACCACCGGCTCCGGGCTCACGCTTAACAATCTGAACAACATCAGCGCATCCAATTTTGGGATCACCATTGGCGCGGCCACGCTGAACATGCTGCTTACCGATTCCGACACACGGGTGCTGCAAAACCCGCAGATTCGCGCAGTGGACGGCGAAAAAGCCACCCTAAAGATTGGATCGAGAGTTCCGATCGCCACCGGTTCTTTTTCTCCCGGCGCGGGAATTGCCGCGGCAGGCATCAGCCCGCTAGTGAGTACACAGTTTTCCTATATCGATGTCGGTGTCCAAATGGTGATGCAACCGACGATCCACTACGACGGGGACGTCACGATGAAGCTCCAGATTACCGTCTCCAACATCACCAGTTACAGCAATCTGGGCGGCATCGAGCAACCGGTCATTGGGAATCAGGAACTGCAGCAGACCGTCCGCATGCAGGAAGGTACGGCCAACCTGCTGGGCGGAATTCTGCAACATACCCATAGCAAAACCGTGGGGGGCACTCCTGGTCTGGGAGAAATTCCGCTGTTGAAATATATGTTCAGTTCCCAGCAGACCGAAACCGTTAACGACGAAATTGTTTTCGTGCTGATTCCGCATTTAGTGCGGAGCATCGATCTGAGCCCGCTCAACCTGCGCACCATCGATACCGGCACAGCGTCGAACGTGAGCGTGCGAATGGATCGATCCGTGCCCCCGGGCGTTTCTGCGGCTTCCATTACGCGCAACGGTCGCGCCCCACTTATGTTTGAGCCCAGCACGCCGCCGGAAAATGCCGCACAAGCCGCCAATCAGGCTGTGAATCAGTTGGCGCAGAACGCGCAGAATGCCGGGCTGAACCCGCAGAGTGCCGCCGCCGCGAAACCGGCAACACCGAGCGGTCTGCTGGAGCTTTCCTTCTCTCCACAACAAAGCATCCACAAGGTGGGAACTACATTCCAAATGCAGGTGGATTTGAGCGGCGGTCACGATGTTTTCTCGGTACCGCTGCAACTGCATTACGATCCGAAGGTATTGGACCTGGTCAATGTCGATAGCGGAAATCTGCTGTCCAAAGATGGCCAGACAACGGCCCTGGTCCATCGGGACGATGGCGATGGAAATGTAACCATCAGCACCTCCCGGCCCCCGGGCGCCGGCGGAATTACCGGCAATGGGAATCTCTGCACTTTAACGTTTCAAGCCAAAGCCGCCGGAGATGCTTCTGTTCAGGTCGTCAAATCCGCCGCCCGTAACAGTGCCCAAACGATCCTACCCATTCTTGCGGGCTCTCCTGCCGTCGTGCATGTGCAGTAATCTGGGAGAGTAGGGAGAGCGCTTCGCAATGGAGTTGAACAAGATGGATTCAGCCAGCTTTCGGCCCGTCTGCCATGTTCGCTCATTTGCCGGCCGCAAGACCGCGCCGGAGCCTGGCCAACGAGGGCTGACTCTAGTCGAATTGATCGTTACCGTCGCGATTCTAGCGATTCTGGCGTCGGTAGCGTATCCGATTGCGCGGTTCCAGATCCAGCGGCAGAAAGAACAGGTCCTTCGCGATGACCTTTGGAATATGCGGCGTGCGATCGACAAATATAAGGACGCGGCCGATCGTAAGGCATTTCAGACCTCGATTGACAGCTATGGATATCCACCGGATCTGGATACCCTGGTGACTGGAGTGGATGTTAAGGGTCATACCGTGAAATTTCTGCGCTCGATTCCCGTCGATCCGATGACAGGCAAGCCGGATTGGGTGCCGCGGTCCATGCAGGACGATCCTGATAGCGATTCCTGGGGCGGCCAAAATGCGTTTGACGTGCACTCAAATTCACAGGGCACCGCTTTGAATGGGACAAAGTACAACACATGGTAGCCGAGAGACAATCGATGGCGGGTAGATTCCGCGTAGCGCTTTTCAAAAGGCGTCGGAATGCCTGGACGGGAACGGGCCTGATGCAGACACGTCAGCGCGGTTTTACGTTGGTGGAGCTGATGGTCGTGATGCTCATTATCTCCATCCTTCTGGCCATTGCCGTGCCCAGCTTCATCTCCGCCATTCGTAGCGCCAGAGAAGCGGCTCTGCGCCAGGACCTGCACACCATGCGGGACGCGATCGAGCAGTATACGGAGGACAAGCAGGAAGCTCCGCAGTCTCTGGACGACGTGGTGCAGGCTGGATACCTGAAATCGCTCCCCATGGATCCTATGACACATAGCGCCGATACCTGGGTCGCAGATCAATCGGACTCCTACAGCAGCATCGATCAGTCTCAAACCGGAATCAATGATGTTCACAGCGGTTCTACCCTGACGGGCAGCGATGGCGTGCCCTATTCGCAGTGGTGACAGAACCGAAGACGAGATCCGCTACCGAGTCCGCGAGCCAGCTCGATCC
>JBDTBI010000549.1:0-10485 GCA_039924215.1 Acidobacteriaceae bacterium | reverse complement strand
AGAGGATGATCGCCACGATATAACTGCATCCGCAAACCGTAAACAGCATGGAGTAGTTATGGGTTCGATTCAGCAAATATCCGGCTGCAGCCGCAAACAGCGTTCCACCCAGCGCCCCACCCGTTCCGCCGATTCCCACCACCGTCGCAACAGACCGCGCACGAAACATGTCGGAGGGAGTCGAAAAAATGTTGCACGAAAATCCCTGATGTGCCGAGGCTGCCAGGGTAATCAAGGCGACTGATTCCCATAGAGTCGGCACCGTGGCGGCAAAGACGACCGGAATCGCGGCCACGGCAAATAGCCACATCGTAGCTTTCCGGCTGTAGTTTACTGAGCGTCCATGCTTGATCAGAGTTCCGGAAAGCCAACCTCCAAAAATGCTTCCAACGCTGGCGCCAAAGTAGATGACAACCAGAGGAATGCTCATTTGGGCGATGGAAATGTGAAAGCGGTGGCCGAGAAACAACGGTCCCCAGAAAAGGTAAAACCACCAGACCGGGTCGGTCAGAAATTTGGCACTGGTAAAAGCGAGTGTTCCGCGGTCTTTGAATAGCGACCAGAAGGACCGTTTTTCCGCCAGTTCAGCGGGTGTGAGGCGGTTGTCAATAAAGTGCGACTCAGCAGGACGGAGGCGGTTATAGGGGAAGATCAGCCACACAATCAGCCAAAGCATGCTCATGCTCGCGGTAAAAATAAAGCCGTACTGCCATCCCCATCGCAGCGCGATGATCGGAATGATAATGGGAGCCAGCAGCGCAGCAAAGTTCGTGCCGGAATTGAAGATGCCAGTTGCCAGCGCACGTTCTTCCTTGGGGAACCACTCTGCTACAGCTTTTAAGGCGGCAGGGAAATTTCCAGATTCTCCGATTCCGAGGCAAAATCGCGCGATGCCAAACCCAAATGCGCTACTGACAAATGCATGGGCCGCGGAGGACAGGCTCCAGATCGCCACGAACAAACCGTATCCCTTGCGGGTTCCAAGACGGTCGACAATGCGCCCCGCCAGGATATAAAACAGCCCATACGCGAACGTGAAGGCGGCAATCATGTCGCCGTAGCTTTGTTGGGTCCAGTGCAGATCCTTTTGCAGGACTGGAGCAAGAAGGCCGAGGACCTGGCGATCCATATAGTTGGTAGTCGTCGCAAAAAAAAGCAGTGCACAAACAAACCAGCGCATGCGGCCAATGCCGTTGTCCGGCTTATGCGCGACTTCGACCTCGGACGGTTGCGCCTGGTTCATTTCATTGTGTCCTGAATGTGGAATGTCGGCTGACGATGAAAGATATCACGACGAAGTGAAAATTCAAAAATGAAGCGCCTTCGTCCTTGGGATGGGAGAGGCTGCGCTGTTCCCTCATTTCGGTGGGATTGTAAAGTGATAGGTTCCAGATCCGATGGTAAAGGAAGAGTTGGGCGTGGTCGAAATCGGATGCAACTTTCCGTTTTCCATAATCGCCTCTGACCGTCCAGCCGGAAATTGGAGCTTTGCTGTGGTGTTCGGAGGGATGACCACATTTTAGGCTATCGTGCCGCCGGTGTAGCTCCAGTCGGAGGTGATGCTGCCATTCTGCGACTGGTATGTCGCGCCGGCATTGCCCAGTGCCGCATCAAACTGCGGATGCAGTATGTGTTGAAAGCCAGGATGAGCCGGGTCTTCATGAATCCCGGCCATGTAACCATAAAGGATGCCCGATTTGGTTCCGGCAATAAAATTCGGTAGGTGAGACCTGGATTTCGATGCCAGCCGTCGGGCGAGATGTCCGTCAGAGCGCATAGACGCTGAAATTGCCGGCCCGCAAGGCTGCCCAGCAGGATCCCGCTGACTTGCAGACTTGCATCTTCAAAATGCGTAGCGATGAAAGGATAACGAACCGCAATCGGGCCAGTCGTAACCAAGTCCACCGGTCCCCATATCCCCATATTCTTGTCAGCCGGAGTGGGGTTTCAATCTACCCAGTTGACGCCCAGATCGAGTGGTCCTGGGGCAAAGGCCTCAACTGCGATGGCAGAGATCTTCCCGCAGTCGCTGCCTTGCTAATGTCGAGGTTGTAGACGCGATAGGCCCGGCGATCTGTTTGGAGTTGGCAATCGATCGTCCGTTCGCCCAGATGTTTGCTCGATAGTTGATTCCGCCGAAGCGGAGCCATATCGTCTTGCCGCGAGAAATAGCCGGAACTTGAAATTGCTTGCGATACCACCAGGCGCAGCGATACGGGCTTCCGGCGGGCATCTCCAGGTTGGAGAAGAATTTTTTAATCGGATAATCTGCGCCGGGGATTTTGTGCAGGTTCATTCGTAGTACGGATCCTTATAGATACCGGCAGCCACCTGGGCCGCGAGCACTGTCGTTGCAACCGTGGCATGAATCCAGCCCTCGGGGCGGTAATGTACGGAAGAGAGTTGTGCGCCGTCAGTTTGTATCTTGCAGCCCGATTGAATCTCCCAGCCCTGGCGTAACGGAATGGATTTGCTCGCTGAAGATTGGTTTGTATTTTGCGCCAGACAGAAAACGAATGGGCATGTTCCCACCATCGCCAGCAGGAGCGCTGCTCACACATGCGATAGAATTTCATGTAATATTTGCCCTTCGCCAAGTTTCCGAACGATGCGTACCTAGTCTCTAGTGACCGCTGCCGTCGATTCCCGCACACGAAGCGTCGATTTCAGGAGTATCTGCTGCGGCTCCCGATCGGCTTGCTCCTTGCTAGACAGGATCGACTGCAATAATAAATCCACGGCGGCTTTTCCCATTTCATAGGTGGGTTGCGCAATGGTTGTAAGACTGGGGCGAACAACTTCCGCCCAATCCGCATCGTCGAAACTCATCACGCTGACGCGCTCGGGGCAACGAATTTTCAATTCACTTAACGCGCGCAGAATGCCCAATGCCATGCGATTGTTCAAGGTAAAAATTGCTGTTGGCGGATCGGGTGACTGTAGCAGGTTCAGTCCGATACTATAGCCGCTTTCAATGTGGGAGTCTCCCTGCCCCAAAGACTCTTCGTGGATGGGGAGGTTCATTTCCTGCAGCGCTTTCCGGCAGCCCTCCACGCGATCGATGCTGGTCGAATGAATCAACCTACCGCAAATCACAGCAATTTTATGATGGCCCAGACCGGCCAGATATTTGATGCCGTTATAGCAGGCTTCAAAGTTGTCCGTCACCACACAATTCACGTCGATCTTTATGGGAACGCAGTCGATAAAAACCACGGGACCACGGTCCGTAAACAGGGCCTGACGCGCGGAATAGGAATCGGTAGGCGCCAGGAGAATCCCGTCGACCCGCTTCGTATACAAGGCATTCAAGTGCCTCAATTCAAGGTCGGCCTGATCGTTGGAATTGCACACCAGCACTTCATAATCATGCTGGATGGCCTCGTCTTCAACGCCACGCAGTGCCTCCACGAAGAATGGGTTCGTAATGTCCTGAACTACCAGGCCGAGCATGTTGGTTCGCCCGGTTCTTAGTCCGCGTGCTCCCGCGTGCGGGGAGAAGTTCATCGCCGCGATTGCTTTTTGTACCGCGGCAGTCAACTCAGGACCCACAATGCCTTTGTTGTTCACCACCGCCGACACAGTGGAAATGGATACACCCGCTAGTCGGGCAACATCACGCATCGTATAAGCATTCTGCTTAGCCATCATTATCGCTTTCTGCTAGAAGCTTCGGGGATATCAGAGGGACTCTAAGTCACGATTCTAGAGGGAAGAAATATTGCCGATCCGGAACAATTGATCATACTATCCATTTAACTGCTGGAATTCAAAGGGTTATAAAAAATTCTTATAAGCTTTCGTGCTCCGAAAACTCCACTTCTATATCGGCTGGATGATAGTCTGGTGAAAATCTCCCGGATTGTAACGATATGATCGAGCATGAAACGCTTGCATTCATGTTCGATTGATATCCTAGAGATGTGAATATAAGCTGAACATAACGGTTCGATGGCAGGCAGCTTGAATGTCTATACTCGCATCTTCTGCTATCGAAAGAGGATATTCACTCATTCCGGCTGACGGACTATTGGATTCTGTTGGCTTGTTAGCAGTTTCCAGCAACGTAAATATGGCGTTGGAGGCACATCGGTTGTGAACTCGAAACTGATTCCAATGCCGCCCCGCCGATGCAACGTAAAGGTGTCGTAGCAAATCATTCATGTACGCAACGCGCTCCGATTTAATTTGCCAAACTGAATGGAGCACATGGAACCGTTCTTGGTCCCTGTATTTTGTTCCCGACGAAGCATGCTGGACCCGACAGGACGATCGACGCCGACCAGAAACCGAGCCCCCACTGCATCGAATCTGCACCGCGTTCCAAGTCTCGCCAGGCGTCATCGCAGGCAGGGAGAATACCCCATACAATCGGTATTGAGATTCAGCGTCATTTGAGGATAGTAGGACGTATCGCGCAGCAAAGGTAGGTTGTTATCGGGTGAGAGATACACCATGAAATAACCGCACAGCAATCGAATTTCAAACAATAAATCGTGGTGGAAAAGAAAAATATGGGAATTGCTTTGAAGGAACAATCCTGGCTGGAGCAGGCACTTCAGCCGCTGCCGAAGCTACGCGCAGCAGTTTTGGGAGACTTTTGCCTGGATAGCTATTGGGAGTTGGATATGGGCGAGGCTGAAATTTCGCTCGAAACAGGTTTGCCGGTTCGTCGAGTCAGGAATCAGCGTTACTCACTGGGCGGTGCGGGAAATGTGGTGGCCAACCTGATCGACCTGGGAGTGGGTCGGGTGCAGGCCATTGGAGTCGTAGGTACGGATCTGTTCGGCGGGGAATTGTTGCGCATTCTGCGTGAGCGTGGTGCGGAAACCCGCGATCGTATGGTAATCGATGAAAATTGGCAGACCATGGTCTATGCCAAGCCATGCAGCGGCGAGGAAGAAGAAAACAGAATTGATTTTGGAGCCTTTAATGTGCTCACCGAGAAAATCATCGATGCGTTGCTCGTCGCGCTCGAGAAGGCTGCCCCAGAAAATGATGTTGTCGTTCTAAACCAGCAGATCCCTCGGGGCGTCAGCAGCCTCAGCGTTATCGAACGCATCAATCGTGTGATTGCCAGTCATCCAAAGACGCGCTTTATTGTCGATGCGCGGCATCGCCCCGATCTTTATAGGGGAGCGGTGTTGAAACTGAACGTTCAGGAGGCGGCAGGGTTCCTCTCTGAGCCAATCGAGGCCTCTGTTTCCGCCGAGAAGGCCAGGGATTTTGCACGACGCATTTCGCACCAGACCGGAACGGTCACCTTGCTCACGCGTGGCGAGCAAGGCATGATTGTGGCCCACAACGAGCAGGTCGACGAAATTCCCGGAATTCAGATTATCGAGAAGACAGATCCGGTCGGAGCCGGAGATACGGTCGTGGCTGCGCTGGCAGCTATTCTGGGGAGCGGGCAGGAACCTGCCGTCGCCGCCCGGCTGGCCAACATCGCCGCTTCGGTGACCGTGCGAAAGCTGCAGATAACCGGCACGGCTACGCCTGCGGAAATTCTCGCAATAGGTCCGGAACCGGATTTTATCTTTGAGCCGGAACTGGCGGAGTCTCCCCGCCATGCGCAATATATTCCCGGAACGGAAATTGAGTTGATCGGTGACCTACCTGCGGACCTCAAGATTGAGCATTGCATCTTTGACCATGATGGCACGCTCTCCACCTTGCGTGAAGGGTGGGAAAAGATTATGGAGCCGATGATGATGAAGTCGGTGCTGGGTCCTCGATATGAGACCGCCGATGCGGCGCTATTCTCCCGCATTGCGAAGGAGGTTCGCGACTTTATCGATCGCACCACCGGAATCCAGACGTTGGTCCAGATGAAGGGGCTTGTTGAGCTGGTGCGGCAGGCCGGCTTCGTCGAATCGAGCCAGATTCTGGACGAGCATGGCTATAAGCAAATTTTTAATGAAGACCTTCTCAAGATGGTCGGTAAGCGGATGGAGAGACTGGAGTCGGGAGAACTGGCTCCAGCCGATTTCCAAATGAAGAATGCCATGTTGCTGTTGCAGGAACTGTATAGACGCGGCATCAAGCTGTATCTGGCCAGCGGCACCGATGAAGCCGACGTTATTACCGAAGCTACGGCGATGGGCTATGCGGATTTGTTTGAAGGAAGAATCTACGGGGGCGTCGGAGACATCAATGTGGAAGCGAAGAAGGTAGTTCTAGAGAAGATCATTCGCGAGCACAATTTGTCCGGTCACCAATTCGCGACCTTTGGAGACGGCCCGGTGGAGATGCGAGAAACCAGGAAATGTGGAGGGTTCTGTATCGGGATCGCCAGCGATGAGGTGCGCAGGTTTGGCTGGAACATGTCGAAGCGTAGACGGGTGGTGCGTGCCGGCGCCAAGCTGATCGTCCCGGATTTTAGCCAGCTTCCAGCCTTGCTAAAGGCGATGCGTCTGGCGTAGATAACGTTACAGTTTGTCCAGAGAACTCCAGGAAAGGGAACAGGATGCAAATCGATAACCCAAAAATTGTGACCGTTGAGGAAATGCGTGTTGAGCGCGACAAGCTGGTTGCACAAGGTAAAAAACTTGTTTTTACCAATGGATGTTTCGACATCCTCCACCGTGGTCATGTCACCTATATGACCTTCGCTCGCAATCAGGGAGATGCGCTGGTGGTGGGTATGAATACAGATGCGTCGGTACGAGCGAATAAGGGACCCGACCGGCCCATCAATTCCGAACAGGACCGCGCCTTCGTGCTGGGGTCGTTGCGGGCTGTGGACTATGTGGTTCTGTTCGGCGACGATGAGCCCAAAGGAATCATCGCGCAGATTTTGCCACAGGTGCTAGTCAAGGGTCGAGATTGGGCTCACTATGTCAGCGGTCGCGAAGTAGTGGAAGCCAACGGTGGCAAGGTGGTTCTGGCTGATATGGTGGAAGGCCGTTCGACGACCAACACCATCCAGCGGATTTTAGACGTGTACGGCAAGGAAGGAGCTTCGCAATGAAGAAAAAGATTGTAGTGACGGGTGCCAGCGGATTTATCGGACGCAATGTAGTTGCGGAATTGAACGCCCGTGGGCACGACGATCTCCTTTTGGTGGACAGTTTGGGCCACGATGACAAATGGCGCAATTTGCTGGGCCTGCAGTATGAGGATCTGATCGAGCCTTCTGATTTTTTGGCTAGCGTGCAGAGCGGAAAACTGGATGATGTGGAAGCCATCATTCATCTGGGAGCCTGCAGCGCAACCACCGAGCGGGACGCGGATTTTCTGCTGCGCAACAACTACCACTACACGCGCGCACTGTGTGAATGGAGTCTTGCTCACAACGCGCGGTTCATCTTTGCATCGAGCGCTGCCACCTATGGCGATGGCAGCCATGGTTACACGGATGACGTTGCGGAGCTGCCCATTCTCCGGCCGCTGAATATGTATGGATATTCCAAGCACATGGTGGACCTGTGGGCGAGGAAGCACAAGCTGTTCGATCGAATTGTCGGCCTGAAGTACTTTAACGTCTTCGGCCCCCATGAGGACTACAAAGGTGACATGCGGTCCGTCGTGTCGAAATCCTATGACCAGATTCGGGAAACCGGCAAGGTGCAGCTGTTTAAGTCCTACCGGCCGGAGTATGCCGACGGCGCGCAGATGCGTGACTTTATCTATGTGAAGGATGCCGTCGCCGTTACGCTGCATTTCCTTGAAAATCGCCAGGGCGGGGGACTGTTCAACTGCGGAACAGGAAAGGCGCGCAACTGGAAGGATCTGGTGACGGCCGTGTTCACCGCCATGAAATTACCGCCGAAAATTGAGTTCATTCCTATGCCAGAGGTTCTGCGAGGCAAGTATCAATACTTCACAGAGGCATCCATGGAAAAACTGCGGAAGGCCGGGTATACCAAGCCGTTTACTTCTCTCGAAGACGGTGTTTCCGATTATGTGACGACGTATCTTGAAAAGCGAGACAACGAAGGGAAGGACCCTCAATGAATCAAGTGATCGCCGCGAATCTGCGTGATGCCAAGGCCACGCTCGAACAGGTGGCCAGTCTGGAATCGGAAGTAATTGCCGCAGGCAACGCCATCTCGTCCGCGCTGCTTGCAGGAGAAAAACTAATGGCATGCGGGAATGGCGGCAGCGCCGCCGACGCATCGCACTTGACTACAGAATTTGTCTGCCGCTTCAACAAGGATCGACGCCCCTATCCGGCCATTTCTTTGGCTGCCCATGGCGGCGACTTGACAGCGATCGGAAACGATTACGATTTCAACGATATTTTTTCAAGGCAGGTTCAGGCCTTCGGCAAGCCGGGTGATGTGCTCGTGGTCTTTACCAGTAGCGGCCAAAGCGAAAATATTCGCCGTGCCATTCTGGCTGCGAAAGGCCTGAAGGTCACTACCATTGCGTTTCTCGGCAAAGATGGAGGGAAATGCGCTGGCCTGGGGGATATTGAGCTGTTGGTGACAGGCAGCGTAACCGCGCGGATCCAGGAAGGCCAGCAATTCCTCTTCCATACCATCTGCGAAATGGTCGAAGAAAAATTACAGGCTCAGGGATAAGGCTGCGTTATGTCTGAAGAAAAAAACCCCAGTGATGCGGCGCGCAGATATTGGATCGGCGTAGACATCGGGGGCACCAAGACTGCGATTGTTCTTTGCCTGCAACCGCCCATCATCCTTGAGCGGGTCGTATTTCCCACCTCGCCGGAGCAAGGTGCGGAACGGGCACTTCGCCTGATTCAGGAAAACATTCACCATCTGATCGAAAAGCACGGCATCGCTCCTGAGGAGCTCGCAGCGATCGGGATTAGTTGTGGTAGCCCGCTGGATCACATCGCGGGAGTGATTTTGTCGCCTCCGAACTTGCCCGGATGGGACTACGTCCCCATCGTTAAAATTCTGCAGCGTGAGTTCGCGGTCCCATGTCGGCTGGAAAATGATGCCAATGCCGGCGCCGTCGCCGAACATCGTTTCGGCGCCGGGCAGGGCACGCAACACATGATTTTTCTGACCATGGGCACCGGATTGGGCGCGGGCATCATCGCCGATGGAAAGCTGTATCACGGGGCCACCGATACGGCTGGCGAGATCGGGCATGTTCGCCTCACCAGTTCAGGACCGGTCGGCTACAACAAGGTGGGATCTGTGGAAGGCTGGGCCAGCGGAGGCGGCATGGCGCAGGTTGCGGTCCAGCAGGTTACGGCCGCCATCGAAAATGGTGAAGTCACCTCGCTAGCTGCTCAGTTGACCACCAACAGAATCCTCACCGCAAAAGATGTTGCAATCGCTGCCGGGCAGGGAGACGAACTGGCGAAGCGCATTGTTCGCAGCACGGGAACTCGTCTTGGAGAGGCGCTCGCGATTCTTGTCGATCTGCTGAACCCGGAAGTAATCGTCATCGGAGGGCTTGCCATGCGCCTCGGAGAAAGCGTTCTGGCACCGGCGCGAGCCGTCGTTGAAAAAGAGGCATTAAGCACTCCTGCCAAAGCCTGCAGGATTGTGCCTGCCGGGCTGGGAGAGCAGATCGGGGACCTTGCAGCCATCTGCGTGGCCATGGGCTTTTAAGCATCCTGTAAAAAAATCATCTTGAACACAGCGGAAAGGGAGCTGCCAGTGAAACGGTCTGTTGTAATCGCCTCACAATCAGGAAATCTTCGCTGCTGCTGCATTCTTGCCGCAGCGGTAGTTTTTTGGGCGGCTGTTGGACTCAACGCCCAAGTCGCTAACCATTCCCAGGTCGCGAACTATGTCGATCCATTTCTGGGAATTGCGGGCGGAGGCAACACGATCCCAGGACCGTCCCTGCCGTTCGGGATGATCAAGCCCGGTCCGGATGTGGGCGACAACACCGCGAATTCCGGCTGGAAGGCTGACGGGGACATCAACGGGTTCAGCCAGACCCACGTCAGCGGAACCGGCGGTGGTCCGAAATACGGAAACATTCTGGTGCAGCCCACAACGGGAGAGCCCAGCGCGGTAGAGTACGGGTCTCCCCGTGCCGACGAACGCGGAACCATCGGCTATTATCGCGTTACGCTGCAGCGGTATGGCATCGCGGCAGAGATCACAGCAGCACACCGTGCGGCGATCTATCGCTTCACATACCCGGCAGCGCAGCAGGCCAACATTCTGTTCGACGCCGGTCACTTTCTTACTCACAACAATAGCGAGGGCCAGATCCTCACAGCTTCTCAAGTGACGGTAATTTCTCCCACTGAAGTGAGTGGATCGAGCAGCCTGAAAGGCGGCTGGAACAAACAGCCCCAACCCTACACGGTGTATTTTTATGCGGTCAGCAACACCCCTGCGAATAATTGGGGAACATGGCGGGATGGTCGGTTGTATCCGGGCAAAAAAATAGAAGCTCCACAACCTGGCAGCAAGACCGGGGCATGGTTGACTTTCACAACCCATCCAGGCGAGAAAGTCCTTTTGAAGATTGGCATCTCGTTCCTCAGCGTGGACCAGGCGAAGCGGAACCTGGCCCACGAAATTTCAAACTTTGACTTTGATCGGGTCC
>JBDTBI010000548.1:0-5550 GCA_039924215.1 Acidobacteriaceae bacterium | reverse complement strand
AATAGTACTAGAAGAATATTTAGGTTCAGCCAGACAATCGTGATCAAGTTCCAGCAAAAACTCGCGCTCGTCAGCGCTGCGGCTCTAGTGGCCGGTTGCGCAACGACGGCTCATGCCGCCGAACGCGTCTACCTGCACACCGGCTCCAGTCTGGTTTGCGATCATCAGAAGAATCTGAATGGACAAGTCCGGCTGTTCCTGACCCCGTCGGACGAAAACTACCTCGATGTTGCCGCGGACGAAATCATGCGCACCGAGAGCGTTCCCAACGAAACAGTTTCCACGCAGCAGTCTTCGGTGCAGCCCCCCGTCTGGCAGCCAGTTCGGCAGGCGCCTGCCGTGCCTCCGCCGGACTTGTCCAGGCTATTAGATCGGGCCGGGGCGAAGCATCACCTTGACCCCGACCTGCTCGCCAGCGTGGTACACGCGGAAAGCGGCGGTTATCCGCACGCGGTGTCGCGGGCCGGCGCGCAGGGCCTGATGCAGTTGATGCCCGCCACGGCTGCAAACCTGGGCGTGCGGAACAGCTTCGCAGCGGAACAGAATATTGCGGGTGGCACGACATATCTAGATGCGCTGCTGATGTACTACCACGAAAATATTGCGCTCGCTTTGGCTGCGTATAACGCGGGCCCGGCAGCCGTGGATCGCTATCATGGCATCCCACCCTATGCGGAAACCCGCCGATATGTAGAGCGGGTAATACACGACTTCAACCAGCGGAAATTGCGCGAAGCGAAGCGGCCTTCCTGGTCTTCCATGGCCGCAATCACCGCAGAGCCAAGATGAATCCCCGGCAATCGAAACCAAGAAGGACTGCATGAAACGACATCGATGGCTGGTGATGGCAGCGGTTTTCACCCTGCTCGTGGTCCTGGTCTATATCCAGTTCCGCACCTTGAAACGTTTTCAATGGTCAACGCTGGATCAGGCCTTCCACTCCATTCGCTGGCTGCAGCTTGTCCTGGCCACCGCGCTTATCTACGGCGCGTATATCGTCCGGGCATTTCGTTGGAGCGTCTTCCTGCGCCCCACCAAACCGGCAACGCCCGCACAAATGATTCCCGCGCAGTACATCGGTTTCACCGCCATCGCGGTGTTGGGCCGTCTTGGAGAGTTTGTTCGGCCCTACATGGTTGCGCGTCGCCAGCGGGTCACCTTCACGTCGCAACTGGCCGTGTATACGATGGAACGCATCTTTGATCTGCTGGCTGCTGCCGGCATCATCGCCGGCACGCTGTCGATCAGCTCCTCCGTACGCACCCTTCCGTATCATCGGGAGTTCCGTCACTTCGGCTACCTCGGTATTGCCCTTGCGTTGTTGCTGGCGCTCATCGCGGTCGCCATCCGTGTTGCAGGGCCGCGCATCGCCGACCTCTCGGGGCGCGCCTTCGGCGTCTTCTCAAAAAGGGCTGGCCATGCCATCAAGGAAAAAGTTTTGGCCTTCAGCCTTGGCCTGGATGCCGTGGGCGGCTGGACGGAGCTGTTGCTGATTCTCTTCTATTCCTTCCTCAACTGGGGATTCATCGCGCTGGCCTACGTCGAGACGGTACACGCTTTTCGCGTGCCGGAACTGGCGTCGATCCCTGCCGCGCAAACGGTCGTGCTGATGGCTGCCAGCATGGCCGGGTCTGTCCTGCAATTGCCCATGGTCGGAGGCGGCTCGCAGTTGGCCACTATTGATGTGCTGCACCTGATCCTCGGAGTCGGCGCAGAAGCGGCTACAGCCTGCGGCCTTGTCTTATTCGCCGTGACCTTTCTCGCCGTCATTCCCGCGGGCTTGATCTTTGCACGGGTGGAACAGGTATCGCTGCGGAATGTGGCAAGGGCCTCGGAAGGCGAAGGAGAAAAATTCGTGGCCTCCGACAGCAATGCCGCCAGCAACCCCGACAGCGATTCCGACGGTCCACGTGAGGTTTCTTCCCTGCAATCGTGAACCATCCGGGAGGCGGTCCTGTCAGCCGCCCAACGACAGTCACCCTTTCCATCGTGCGGCTTTTGGCTCAAGATAGCTGCATATGAATTTTCAGCGACGCTCCCGCCTTGCGCTGTTGCTGTGCGCACCCTTCTTGTTTGTCCCACAGCTTTCTTCCGCTGTGGTTCCAGCGTCTTCCTCCACCGATGTTGTCGTCTACGGTGCGACCGCCGCAGGCGCGATGACGGCCCTGTCCGCGGCCCGCGAAGGCATGCATGTTGTCCTTCTTGAGCCCGGAAGCCACGTGGGCGGAATGCTGACCGGTGGACTCTCCGCCACCGATCTCGGCAATCGAAATGTGATTGGGGGATATGCGCTTGAATACTTCCAGCGCGCCGGAAAATATTACGACCTGCAGCAGTTCGACCAACAGGTCGCCTGGAAATTTGAACCGCACGTCGGAGAAAACATTCTTCGCACCATGCTGCAGGAGGCGGGTGTGGACGTGCGCTTCCACGAGCGGTTGCGAGAAAAGGACGGCGTCGCCAGGGCAGGGAATCGCATTGTCAGCATCACCACGGAAGATGGAAAGGAATGGAAAGCGAAGGTCTTCGCCGACGCCACCTATGAAGGCGATCTTATGGCCGCCGCCGGGGTTTCTTTTGCCTGGGGGCGGGAGAGCACGGCGCAATACGGAGAAAGCCTCGCCGGAGTTCGCGCCGAAACGCCCAAGCATCAATTCAACTTCAAGCTCTCCGCCTACGGCCCGGATGGGAAATTGCTCCCGGAAATCAACCCTGGCCCACTCGCGACTGCAGGCAGCGGAGATCAGGAAGTCCAGTCCTATAATTTTCGTCTGATCCTCACGCAGGATCCGCACAATCAAGTCCCGTTTCCTAAACCGCCTGGGTACAATCCTCACCGCTATCAGTTGCTGGCCAACTACATTCACGGATTCCAGCAACACTACGGCCGCGCACCTCGCTTCAAAGACCTGGCGAGACTGGTTCCCATCCCAAACCACAAGGTCGATTGCAACAATAATGGGCCTTTCTCTACCGACTATATCGGCAAAGATTGGACGTATCCCAACGCGTCCTATGCCGAAAGAAAAGTCATCTGGCAGGACCACGTGAACTACACGCAAGGCTTCTTCTATTTTCTGGTGCATGATCCGCAGGTTCCGGCACAACTACGGAAAGAGGTGGGCAGCTGGGGACTTGCCAGGGATGAATTCACGGATACGAATCATTGGCCGCCGCAGCTCTATGTGCGTGAGGCCCGGCGCATGCTTGGCGCGTATGTCATGACGCAGAAAGATGTGCAGACCGACCGTTCCAAGCCCGACGCCATCGGCATGGGCTCCTACAACATCGACACGCACAATTTTCAGCGCGTCGCCATGCCGGATGGCAGCGCAAAAAACGAGGGCGACACGGAGATTCACGTGCAGCCCTATCAAATCCCCTACCGCATTCTCGTCCCCAAAAAGCAACAGGCCGTCAATCTGCTCGTCCCGGTTTGCGTTTCCGCAAGCCACATTGGGTATTCATCGTTGCGATTGGAGCCGCAATATATGATTATGGGCCAGGCCGCCGGCGTAGCCGCCAGTCTAGCGGTCCGGGAGACTGTTGCCGTGCAGGATGTCGACATCAAAGAGTTACAAAACAGGCTCTTCCGTGGCGGAGCGATCCTGCATCTGCCGTAACGCTTCTACAGTTTCAGCCGCGAGAGGCTAGGGATTTTAGAGAGGTCGTTGAACAGAACGAATACCGTTAGCAGGATCAGAAATACGAACGCGGCCTGATAGACTCGCTCTTTCAATTGCTCATTCACGTCGCGCCGCATCACGGACTCAATCAGCAGGAAGAGAATCACACCGCCATCCAGAATCGGAATCGGCAGCAGGTTCAACAGGCCGAGCTGCAGGCTGATGCTGGCCGTCCAGTCAAGAATGGGATACCAGCCCGGTAAGGAGATGACGAGTCCAGTCTGCCGCGCAATGCCGACCGGCCCGCTCAGCGTGCGCATCGACATCCTGTGGGTTACGAGCCGGTGAAATATGTCCAGCACCAGCGTCGATTCCAGGGCGAATTCATGTCCCGCCTTGGCGACGGCCTGGGGAAGGGCAAGCTGCTCCACGTGGGAAGGTGCTGGATCGGTGGAAAATCCAATCATGTAAGTCGGTCCGCCTGTCGATGCTCCGGGGGACAGGGTCCGCTTCGGCGTTATCTCCAGCGTCATCGGCTTGCCATCGCGCAGGATCGACAGTGTCACAGGCTTGTCGCCGTTTTGCTGCAGGTACAAAATCATAGAGGGCAGGGAATGCAATTGCTTGCCATCGATGGACACAATTGCATCTCCGGCCTTCAGACCGGCGATTGCTCCCGGCATGTTCGCTTCCACCATGGCCACTTTCAGCGGCTTTTCCTGTTCGACCGGCGTCAAGCCTACATCCTGAAAAGAGAAGTCATTCGGATCGCGTGGAGATTTCAGATACAGCGAGATATCTTTTTGCTGGGCGTCCTGTTCCACCTGCATGGAAACCGAATGGCCAAGGTTCAACGCGGAGTGGACGAAAATCTGTTGCCAGGATGGATTTTGAACTCCATCGAAGAGGGTAATTCGATCGCCATCTTGCAGTCCCGCTTTCGCAGCTGCCGAATTTGGCATTACATAATCCACTACGGCGGCGCCGCTCAAAAAATTTGGAACCTGGTTGTAGCCCATGTAGATGATGGTCATCAGGACCAGCGCCAGCAGAAAATTGGCGACCGGCCCGGCACAGGCGATCAGGATACGTTGCCAGCGCGGTTTTGAATTCAGGTCGCCGGAGTCGCGGGGCGCAGTGTCCAATGCGCTTGTGCCGCTTACGGGGATGGTTCCATCGCCGCCCAACTCGCCCGCCATCTTTACGTAGCCACCCAGCGGCAGCAGGCTAAGACGGTAATCGGTATCGCCGTGTCGAAATCCAAACAGACGTTTGCCAAAACCAATCGAGAAAGTTTCGACACGAACGCCGCAAAGCTTGGCCACGGCAAAGTGACCGAATTCATGTACCAGCACCAACACGCCGAGCATGACGAGCATGGAAACTGTACTTACAAGGAAAAATGTCATGTCGGTATGGGGGCTATCCGTTCTCCGCTGAAGCGGTTCTTCCTGCTAGGTGTATCCCGAAGCAATCGTACTGTGTAGAACAACAGGAATCCGCGAATTACGCTCTTTGGTCAGATGCCAGCAGCTCGCGCGCCGTCGCCCGCGCCCGTTTATCGGCGTCCAGCACCTCGGCAATGGTTGCCGGATGCCGGTGCGGCGTCTGCTCCAGCACCTTCTCAATTGTACGCGGTATGGTCAGGAAAGGGATGCGCCTGGACAGGAACGCTTCCACGGCAATTTCATCCGCCGCATTCAGCGCAATGCAGTGCTCGCCGCCTAGTTCCGCCGCCTCATACGCCAGTCGTAGGCAAGGGAAGCGGACAAGGTCCGGCGGCTCAAAATTCAGTTCGGCCAGCTTGCGCATGTCGAAGGTCAGGTCGGATGCAATGCGCTCCGGGTAGGTCAGGGCGTAAAGAATCGGCAGCCGCATGTCCGTCACGGAAAGCTGCGCCAGAATGCTGCCGTCGATAAATTCC
>JBDTBI010000547.1:0-3723 GCA_039924215.1 Acidobacteriaceae bacterium | reverse complement strand
CAGCAGCAAGCGGTTGTCGGTCGGTTCATCACCGTTGCACCATGCTGCATTATGCTGCCACTAAAAAGTAGGGAACCACTTGTACCGGACATTAGTGCAATATGATGCAAGGTAATTCAACCATCGTCTTCAAAGTAGACTATCTTTTATCAGTCATTTACGGAGTATAACCCCATCTTTACAACAACCCACGAAAAGTCATAAAATCGGACTCATAATCCTTTGGTTGGGGGTTCAAATCCCTCCAGGCCCACCAGAACTGCAAATATTATCTGAACGCTCCGCCGGTTTACGGGATAGATCCGTTCGGCAATGCCTCTCGCGAGAAGGCTTTCTTAAGGCACATTTCCCAACTGATAATTCAACGCAGCCAAGGAAAGCTCATATTCGAATTGAGCATTGACGTATTCAATCGAGGCCTGTGTCTGCTCCATCTGGGACTGGCTTAATTCGACAATGGAACTCAAGCCGAGTTTGTAACGGGCCTGCGCCAGCTTCAGTCCCATATTGGCTGCTTTCACCATCTGCTCGGTCACGGCTATTTTTTGATAGGAAGTATTGCACTGCAGCCACGCATTGCGAACATCCCGAACGACGCGATTGTGTAGATCACGGAGGTTTTCCTGAGCCGCTTTGGCTCGATCATCGGCTTCATCCGCTTCGGCGCTGTACCGAAACCCTTGGAAAATCGGAATTTCAAGATTGAGTCCTACCGAGCCAAACCAGTTGCCGATGAAATATTGGTCATCGCGAATTGGCGTGCCGCCGACCACTCCCATCGTGCTGATCGTTGGAAGTAATTGTTCCCGCTGTGCGCGACCATATTTCGTTGCCGCCTGCTGGTCGTAATCCAGCGCCATAAGGTCCGGCCTTTGTCGTAGTGCCATCCGCACCAGTTCATCCGAATCTGGCGGTGGCAAGGAGATATCGCTGTGGCTATCCACTAACGAGTACCATATCGGCTGATCAAAACCCAACACGGCGGTAAGCGCATTCAAATTCTGCTTGTACTGCGTTTGGGCATCGAGCAGCAGCAATTTTGCCTGCGCAAGTTCTTCATCCGCAAACGCTAGATCAATGGTGGAGCGTAGCTTATTTCTGGTCAGCTCCTTAATCTGTTCTTCCGTTGTCTGCCGGGTATCGACGGTCTGCTCCGCAACCTTCACCGTTGCCTGTGCCTCCACCACGTTATAAAAAGACTGGTCTGTGATTAGAATCACATCGAGCTTACTGGCAAGGGCTTGAGCATTTTGCGCCTTCTCGTACAGTTTGGAAGACGCGATTAGATTGGATGTGTGGCCAAAATCTGTAATTAATTGCTGGAAATTCACCCCCCCGCCGGCGTGGGTCAGAAGGCGTGCAGAGCCAAGTTCATCAAGGGTGAGCCGGCTGCCATCATTCGCCTTGGCCGCCACGGCGCCTCCACTCAGTTGCGGCAGGTACGCAGAACGCGTCTCGCGATACACCTGGTGCTGTGCCCGCGCCAGCAACTGGCTTACGCGGATCTGTGGGTTATTGAGGATTGCGATCTGCTCTGCTTCTTTCAATGTAAGGAGTTGTGGAATCGAGGAAACACGCCCTCGTGTCGCGGTCGTCGGCAGTCCACTTTGCGAAGGCGCTGGAGAGTGCATCGTTTCCGGCATTGCTGCTTTCGATAAGACCGTGGCAGAATCCATTGCATTTTGATGCTGAATGTTCCTTGCCAGCATGATTGTTGAAGGCGCATCCGCCAACTTCTGCGCGCGCAGGTCAGGGAAACAGTTGCCCATGAATATGGCGCAAGCACCGATGGCGAGCGACATCCTACGCTTCTTCCTCACGCGTGTTCCTCCTGACTAGGCGACAGGTGAGTCACTTCAGGTCCCTCTTCATTGCGATGGATCAAATAATAGACAGCGGGAACGAGAAAGATGCTGACCACTGCTGAGATGGCCACGCCGCCCAGCAAGGCGCGCGCCAGCGGAGCGTATTGTTCGCTGCCGGCTTCCAGGCCCAGCGACATGGGGATAATTCCCAGCACCGTTGCCAATGTTGTCATCAAAATTGGACGCAGGCGGAAGCGGCAAGCTTCAGCCAATGCCGCTTTGAGGGGTCTGCCTGTCGCCCACTGTTTGCCGGCGAATTCGACGATCAAGATACTGTTCGACACCGCCATACCTGTCATCATCAACATGCCCATCAGCGACATGATGTTCAAAGACGACCCGGTCACCAGCAGCGTTAGCACTACACCCGCGACTCCGGGAGGCACGGCCAGAAGAATGACAAATGGATCGGAGAAAGAGGCGAACTGTGCCATCAGAATCAGGTAAATCAGGACTACGGCGAGCGTCAATCCAATGGCGAAGCTGCGGAACGAATCGTGCATGTCGACGATGGAGCCGCCAATGGTGACCAGTGTTCCGTGTGGTGGATGCACGCCGTTGACAATCTTCTGAATCTGCCTGCCGACGCGGGCCAGATCCTCCGTTTTCGGCATGATGTAAACATCGAAAACCGGCCGCAAATGATAATGATCGACCACCGTCGGCGTATTGATATATTTCACATCCGCAACAGATCCGAGATGAACGATATAGTTCTGTGATGGATCGGTCTCATTGAGATCCGTGGAAGCGCCATGCATTGCAGGCTTGACTGGAGTCGATGCTCGCAGGGGGATCTGCTTGAAGTCTTTCAAACTTTGAATCTGACTCTTGTAGTACTGCACTGTGAGCATGTAATTGTTACCGGATTTCGGATCAATCCAGTATGTAGGCGCAATCATGCCGTTGGAAGTGAGTGCAGTGATCACGCCATCGATTACGTCCTTTTCTGTGAGGCCCAGCATCGCCGCCTGCTGGCGGTTCACGTTCAGCTGCAGGCCGGGGTAATTGATGCTCTGGGGGATCAACACATCGCTGACCGGGCTCAATTGGCGGGCCTTTGTCGCGATCTGTTGCGCGACGGCGTATCCCGCCTTCAGGTCGCGGGTGCTGACCCGAATGTCGAAAGGGGCCGGTTTGCCTTGATTCACCACTGAGTCCACCATGCCGCCGGTATGGAAGAAAGTCTGTAGCTCCGGAATCTCCCGTTGCAGACGGCTGCGCACTCTGGCCATGTAAGCGTAGCTGCCAACCTTATGGTCCTTCTTCAGGCTCACCTGGACAAAGGCGGTGTCCATCGACGTATTGGGCGAGTAGACCGCCGACATGTTATAGACCCCGGCATTGGAGACGATCATATCCAGGTCCGAGGGTGGCACCACTTGACGAATGACGTTTTCAACCCGTGCGCAGTATCGGTCCGTCAATTCCAACCGAGTTCCCGGTGGGGCTTCGAGGTTGATGACGAACTGTCCCGGATCGGTGCGCGGAAAGAATGCCAGATTCAAGAATGGGTAGAGGGCAAGGCTGAGCACCACAAAGAGAGAAACCAGTATGGTGATGAAAACGGGCCGTCTCAGACAATATTCCACGCCGTGATCGTATTGCTTTTCCAGGCGGTGATAGCGTTCATTGAATCCGACGACAATTGTTTGAAAAATAGACGGCTTGTGTTCTGAACGATGCTCCGTCTCGTTATTCTCAATCAAAAGCTCGGAGGGTTCCGATGTCTCCGGCGTTGACTGAGATTCGTGGCCCGTATGCCTTTCCAATCGGATGAACTTGGCACAAAACAACGGGATCACCGTCATCGCGACCACATAGGAGGCAAACATCGCCAGCACGACTCCCAGTGCCA
>JBDTBI010000546.1:0-3669 GCA_039924215.1 Acidobacteriaceae bacterium | reverse complement strand
AAGGCTCGATTCCAAACGAAAAGATCAAGGCCGAAGGCTACTGGGCGGCGGTGTGGACGAACCCGGACACGGGTCAGCCGATTACAACCTGCGAGTGAATCGACAGGCTGGCGCCGAAGGCGACGGCCGTGATTGGCGCGGGTACGTGCGCGACGTATGGCGGCATTCATGCAATGGCGGGTAATCCGACCGGGTGCATGGGACTCGCGGATTACCTGGGGTGGGATTGGCGCTCGAAGGCAGGTCTGCCGATCATCAACGTCCCCGGATGTCCGGTGCAGCCAGACAATTTTATGGAGACAGTTCTGTACCTGCTCTATCAAGTCGCTGGACTCGCGCCGATGATTCCTCTAGATAAGCAATTGCGGCCCACCTGGCTTTTCGGCAAGACGGTCCATGAAGGCTGCGACCGCGGATCGTATTACGAACAGGGCGACTTCGCACACGAGTATGGATCGTCGAAATGCCTGGTCAGGCTGGGCTGCTGGGGTCCGGTGGTCGATTGCAACGTGACCAAGCGCGGATGGATGCGTGGCATCGGTGGTTGTCCAAATGTCGGCGGTATATGCATTGGCTGCACTATGCCGGGCTTCCCGGACAAGTTCATGCCGTTCATGGACGAACCACCAGGAGCGTTGATTTCAACCACCGCCGTCGGCATGTATGGCCGCACGATACGCGCTCTCCGGGCCATCACCAATTCGACCGTGAACAAAGAACCGAAATGGCGGCATAGCGGACGCAAGCTAACCACGGGCTACCGACCGACCACATACTGACGACCGACCTACTGACGAAGGGGAAAATACCATGGCAACGATCCAGGAAGCTCTGCCGGAAGTCGCACGGAACAATCGCAATCTCGTTGAGATGAACTGGGACCCGATTACCCGCATCGTCGGCAGCCTCGGTATTTTTACCAAGATCGATTTCGCCAACCGGGAAGTGGCGGAGTGCTATAGCACTTCTTCAATTTTTCGTGGGTACAGCGTTTTCATGAAGGGCAAGGACCCGCGGGATGCCCATTTCATCACCAGCCGCATCTGCGGGATCTGCGGCGACAATCACGCCACCTGCGCTTGCTACGCGCAGAATATGGCGTTTGGCGTGCGGCCGCCGGCACTGGCAGAGTGGATCATTAACCTGGGCGAAGCGGCTGAGTACATGTTCGACCACAATATTTTTCAGGACAATCTGGTGGGCGTGGATTTCTGCGAGCAGATGGTGAAAGAGACCAATCCTGGAGTATGGGACAAGGCGCAGTCGACACCTTCTCCAAACGCCGACAAGCATGGCTACCGCAACATCTCCGACATCATGACGTCTCTGAATCCTTTTACGGGATCGTTCTATCGCGAGACACTGGCCATGAGCCGGCTGACGCGCGAGATGTTCTGCCTGATGGAAGGACGCCACGTGCATCCTTCGACGCTATATCCGGGCGGTGTTGGAACGGTGGCGACGATCCAGCTGTTCACTGACTATCTGGTACGGCTAATGAAGTACGTCGAATTTATGAAGAAGGTCGTTCCGCTACATGATGACCTGTTCGACTTCTTCTATGAGGCTTTGCCAGGATATGAAAAGGTCGGGCAGCGGCGCATCCTGCTTGGCTGCTGGGGTTCCTACAATGACCCCGACCACTGCGATTACAACTACAAGAATATGGCGGAGTGGGGACGCAAGATGTTCGTCACTCCAGGGGTTGTGGTCGACGGCAAGCTGGTTACGAACAGCCTCGTGGATATCAACCTCAACATCCGCATTCTGCTGGGCAGTTCGTACTATGACGATTGGCAGGGCGCAGAGACATTTGTCGCGAAAGATCCGCTGGGCAATCCTGTCGACAAGCGCCACCCGTGGAATCAGACGACAATTCCACGACCGCAGAAGCGCGACTTCGGCGGCAACTACACATGGGTGATGTCTCCGCGCTGGTATGACGAGCGCACCGGCGATCATCTTGCGCTGGATACCGGCGGCGGCCCGATTGCGCGGCTTTGGTCGACAGCGTTGTCGGGGCTGGTCGATATTGGCTATGTGCAGGCGACGGGACATAGCGTGAAGATTAACTTGCCGAAAACAGCAATGCTTCCGGAAACAGAGTTCGAGTGGAAGATTCCGCAGTGGAGCAACACGCTCGAACGTGACCGCGCGCGGACCTATTTCCAGGCATATGCGGCTGCAACGGCGCTCCACTTTGTGGAGAAGGCGCTTGCGGAACTGCATGCTGGCCGCACTGCGACATGGTCAGAGTTCAAAGTTCCAGAAGAGGCGATTGGCTGCGGCTTTCACGAAGCTGTGCGCGGTGTGCTGTCGCACCATGTCGTGATCCGCGAAGGTAAGATCGCGAACTATCATCCATACCCGCCGACGCCATGGAATGCCAACCCACGCGATATCTACGGGACGCCTGGGCCTTATGAGGATGCGGTGCAGAACACGCCGATATTTGAAGAGAACGGTCCGGACAAGTTCAAGGGCATCGACATTATGCGTTCGGTGCGCAGTTTCGATCCGTGTCTGCCATGCGGCGTGCACATGTACCTGGGAGACGGAAAGGTTCTCGAAACCCGACACTCGCCGATGTTTGGGGTGCAAGAGTAATGGGGGCGGGTGTGCAAACGGTAAGCGACGCAAAACTCAGTGCACCGAAACGGGGAGAATTCCGTTTAGAGACGGAGCGCATCGAGAAGCTTGCGGCAAAGCTTCAGAGTGCCGGCGACCCAGAAATTCGGGCGACGGCGCTTGACCTCGTGCAGTCCGTCATTGAGCTGCATGGTGCTGCTCTAGAGAGCATGATCGAATCGCTCGCGGAGACGCCTGCCGGAGAAGCGGCGCTCGATGCGGCCGTGGCAAACGAGATGGTTTCAAGCATGCTGCTGCTGCATGGGCTGCATCCTGATGACATTGAGACGCGTGTTTTGCGTGGTATTGAAAAGGTGCGTCCCTACCTGAAATCGCACGGTGGAGATGTCGAGCTCGCCGATGTTCGCGATGGCATTGTGCATCTCGTCCTGCGTGGAACCTGCGGCAGTTGCCCTTCTTCCTCGCTTACGTTGAAGAACGCGGTCGAGGATGCGCTGTTTGAGGTCGCTCCAGACATCATCGAAATTAAAGCCGAGAATGCCGCTGCCGAGCACCATGCAAGGCCGGATCTCATCGTCCTGAAATAAGATTTGCATTGCAAGGAGAATCGCCATGGCGCACCAGGACACAACACCCGACAAGCCTTCCCACGCACCAGGAACCCCAAGGGGTGAGAACCGGGCTAAGCCGCTCGATGAACGTAGGACGCGAATGGCAAGTGATGCCACCGGTATCAACCCGCAGGACAGAGCGCCGATCGACCCGCGTATGCCGAATCTACCTCCTGCCTGAGGCACACGAGAGAGAGTTTGAATGAGCGAAGTTCCCGAAAGCACAGCGGAACGCGAGAGCACATCTTCGTTCCTGAAGCAGTTTGCGCGCCGGCGCTCCACCGCCGAGAGCTGTGAACTGTGCAGCGCTGAATTGTCGCCGATTCATCGGCATTTGCTCGATCCCAAAAAGCGTCAGATCATCTGCTCCTGCGATGGCTGCGCGATACTTTTCTGCGGTCAGGCGGGGGCGCATTATCTGGCAATTCCGCGCCGTATCCGCGCATTACCCGACTTCCAGATGGTCGAT
>JBDTBI010000545.1:0-3350 GCA_039924215.1 Acidobacteriaceae bacterium | reverse complement strand
GGGATGGAGAGAACGGATCACGTGCAAAATTCGCATTAAAAAAAACCTTGTCCTGTGCCGGGAAAGATAATTGTGTGCTCAACGGCTCTGTTGGCTGGCGGCGGTGAACGCCCGCATCAGGCCCTCTACGTTGGCATCGAAACTGAAGCTCTGGATGCGTTGCAGACCGCGCTCGCCCATCTTACTGCACCTTGCCGGATGGGCCAGGGTCTGTTCGATTGCGTCGGCCAGCGCAGCCACGTTACGCGCAGGAAACACGCGGCCGTTTTCTCCATCTACAACTAAATCCGGCTGGCATCCTACCTGATCGGAAACGATGACAGCACGTCCGGCATTCATCACTTCATTGATGACCAATCCCCAGGGCTCGTGGATCGAGGGAAGCACAAACAGATCGCACAGGTCGTAATAGCGGGGCAGCTCGGACTGGTTGCGGAAGCCGAGGATGCGAATACTTTCGACAGCAGCCGGGCCGGATTGATGGAGGCGCGCTTCGATTCGTGGGCGCTCCTCGCCGTCGCCCACGATCAGCAGATACGGCAGTGGACTGGAATCGTGTTGCAGGACGAGCCGGCGCAGCAGTTCCAGATGAGCGTCCACGAGATCCATGCAACGCTTGCGCGCCAGCAGCTTCGATGCAAATAAAATTACCGGACGTTGCGGAGCAAGGTTCAGTTCGCGGCGCAGTTCTTCGCGCGTTGCGGAAGCAGCACGGCAACGTTGCTGGAAAAACTCATTATCGACCGCATAGGGTATGGGGAACAGCGGGATATCCGTACCGAGATGGCGCCGCCAGTACTCCGTATTTCGCTGGCCCACGCTCAGAACTCCATAGGTGAAGCGACGCAAAATTTTAAAGAATATCTGCTTCAGGGCCAGCTTGACGGGACCGCGCGGATGATCGATCAGTGTGGAATCGGTCCGCAGCAAGACAGGAATTCCAAGCAATTTTGCCGCCGCCATGGCGGTCCAGGAATTCAGCGTGGCATAGCCGTGACTCCACAAGACATCAAAGCGCCCGCGCCGCAGGCGACGAAAGATGCCGTAATTCAGAGGACGAAAAAAAGACACTGCGGAGCCGTCGAGGAGCCTGGGCAGAACTTCATGCCGATAGCCGCCCAACAGCGGCACATCCCATTCCACCGGCACGCCGAAACCAGGGTCCTGATACCGGCGCAGGGAAAAGTCCGATGTATAGAAGACCGTCAGTTCCAGCCCGGGTTGGCGCGCCAGATGACGCAGCAGCGGAGATTGATACTGGATTGGATGGCTGAGCAGATAAGCGACTCGCAACATGGGTGAGATCAGTCCTGCGGAGCGGTTCGGCTCCGCCCCGGGGCTCTCCGCGAAACGTTCAGAAATGTTGCGCCAGAACTGGAAGGGAATAGAGCAAGCCGATCGCTATGCCGACACCGCCACCCTTAACCGCAGCTTTGAGCGCGCTCGTGGGAATCATCACGATATCGTCGCTTTGGAGGATCGGGTCAGGAGCAGTTCCCTTGACGACTTTTGCCAAACTCACCGGAATTTCCCGGCGGGTGGCTCCGGCCGTTCGGATAATCCGGGCGTCTGCCGAGGCTGCCTGGAAGCCGGCGCCACCGGCCAGCGTGACCGCCTGCAACAGGGTCATGGGGGTGTCCGGCGAAATGGGGTACGCTCCCTGGTGCTGTACGGCGCCGACCACATACACAACACCCACGCGGGGAACAAGGACGCGATCCCCGGGGTAGAGGGGGACATTCTGCGACAGCGCGTTGGCTGGATCTGAGTTGAGCACAACCAGCAGCGGTTCGGGGACGTTTTTCCGCAAGATGGAAATGCTGTGGCTGGCGTCCGGCTTCAAACCGCCGGCAGCGGAAATCGCATCCAGGAGGGACATGGGAGCGAATGCGGGAATCGCCCTGGGTGCGGTGACTTCACCCATCACGCCGATAATGTCGACCATGGAATCCGTGACGGAAATCAGCACGTCGGGATACAGGATCATCTGCCTGGAGACCAACTCGCTCGCAACCGATTGCTGGGCCTGTTCGACGGTCAGTCCGGCAACATGAATGCTGCCGATCAGCGGCAGATCGACTCTTCCATTCCCGGCGATTCGGGCTGTCAGCTTGTAATCCGGTACGCCGTAAACGCTCACGGCAATTTGATCGCCCGCATGCAGGACAATGGCATTCCCCGGCGCAAGTTCAGACGGAGCGCGCTGCATCAGACGCCTGCTTTCCGGATTCGGACTATCGGACCGGGTGGGAGCTGGACCGGCATACTGGGCGTACCCGACTGCAGTGCCGAGCACGACTGACAGGAACGAAACGAGAAGGAGAAGGCAGTGCAGGCGCCGACAGTTCCGGCGGGCAGCGGTTCGCCTTATGGATGAGATGGACATCGTCACGAATCCTCCCTGCGCCAGAAGAAGGGCCATTTGCGTTTGCCCATTCCATTCACGGGAGGACGCCCGTTCGAGTAGGAATAGCGCTCATATCCGTAGTACCCGTAGTAGCGTTGGGAGGCGGCATCCACCGCGTTGATTACCGTGCCACCCAGCCGCGTTCCGGCGCGCAGCATCAGGTCGCGTGCTCGACGCACGGAGTGCTTGCTGGCTCTGCCGTATCGAACGACCAGCAGCACCGCATCGCTGAACGGCGCCAGGATGAGTCCATCGGTAATGGTCAGAATGGGAGGCGAGTCGATGACGATGTGAGTAAACCTGCCTTTGCACTCCTGGATCAGTTCCACCATGCGATTGGATGAGATCAACTCGGTGGGAAACGGAGGTACGGGTCCGCTGGGCAAAAGGAAGAGATTGGGGGCTTCCGGAATGGTCTGCAAAGACTCTTCGAGAGTGGTCGATCCGGAGAGCAATGTTGAAAGGCCTACGCGGCTGCTGACGCCGAAGCGGCTGTGTATCGTGGGGCGGCGAAGGTCGGCATCGATCAGCAGGACCGTGGCTTCCCGGAAGGCGAGTACCGCTGCAAGATTGCTGGCGACCGTGCTTTTACCTTCCGCAGGGGTGGAACTGGTGATGAGGATGATTTGCGGAGGCTGGCCTACTCCGGAGAGAAGCAGGGAAGTACGCAGGGAGCGGAAGGCTTCGGCAAACTGGGAGTTGGGCTGGCCGAGCACGTCCACATTGCGTTGCGCGGCCGAGCGGGTATCTTCCGAGAGGCTCCGCGGAAGTGCTTTCCGGGCGCGCGGAATGACGGCGAGCGAAGGCAGCTCCGAAATGGTTTCGATATCGTGGACGCTGCGCAGGCTGGTATCCAGGCTGTCGAAGAAGAATGCCAGGGCGAGGCCGCCGAACAAGCCGAACATCAGCCCGATCAACACACGGGAGCTGCGGCGCATCCCGC
>JBDTBI010000544.1:0-4342 GCA_039924215.1 Acidobacteriaceae bacterium | reverse complement strand
GCCTAAAACCGTGAACATACATCTCGATAGACGGGTGAAAAGTTCCACTTTCTAGTGAAACTCAGTTTATGGCCCATCCTAAAACGTAGTAAATTATCTCTAATTTGCTGACTGCGTGCTGAACATAAAGAAATCTACTTGAACGTAAGACGTTTATTTTAAGGAGCAATCATGAGCTTGATGGATGCGTTGACATCTATTGCAGGGGGAGCGTCCTCTGAACACACTGGTATAGCCGACGCGCTCAGCCAGGTCATGCAAGAGCACCCCAATGGAATGAGTGGGATTCTTGACCAACTGAAGCAGAACGGTCTCGCCGAACAAGTTGAATCCTGGGTAGGCTCAGGGGAGAACAAAAGCATCACTCCGGAACAAGTGCAGCAGGGCTTCGGCAGTGCGACTGTCGCAAACCTTGCCCAGCGTGCGGGCATATCCCCGACTGTCGCAAGCGGAGTCTTAGCCGTAGTTCTGCCGCTTGTCGTGTCACACTTCTCCAATAGCGGGAATCAAACCACCCAGACAGGGGGTCTGGCAGGTCTGGCAGGGAAACTTTTTGGGAACAAAAGTTAAGGCATCTCAGCACATTTTGACGAGGTATCGGAACGAAAACTTTGACGAGGTCGTCTTAATCTTGTACTCGGATTGCTATTCTTTGTCAGTGCGGGAATGACGCAATGCCCATCGAACGCTACCGGACTTTGCAAAAATGGAACCTATGCGACATCGACAAGCAAGAGTGCCGGGTGCCGTGGTCATAAGGGTGTGAAGGAGTGGGATGGAAGTGGTGCTATCGCCGGCTCCAATGCGACGCCGGCACCCAAGTCTTCGCACCAAGCCGTCTCCGCAGCTCCGCAACCAAAACCAGTTAAGAAGAGCCCCTCTGCACACTCCCATGGTAGCGCCAGACAGATGTGGTTTCTTTCTATGTCGGGAAATAGAATTGATCTGATAGCACTATAAGGATAACCATTGAGAACACTTCTGCGGAGTCTGATTCTGCTTGCCCTGGCGGTGTGGGTGGGCGGCATGGTTTTTTTCGGTGCTGTACTGGCGCCGGTGGTCTTTGGCTCAGTGATGCCGATGGTGCCCGATCCTGCTTTGGGCCTGCATGTCGCGGGTACGATGGTGCGGATTTCGCTGTTGCGGCTGCATGACATCGGACTCCTCTGCGGCATCCTCTTGCTGGTGCTGTGTATTGTGGAACGCGTGACCGGCACGACGCGGCGTTCGATCCTACCGCAGATGACACTGCTTGCCATCATGCTGGGGCTGACGGCCTATTCTCAGTATTCCGTGATTCCGCGCATGGAATCGCTGCGCATCCAGGCAGGCTCGGCAATGGGCAGCGCCTCTTTCACTCCCCCAAGGGTAGAGTTTGACCACTTGCATCACCTGACGACCGCCCTCGAAGAGGCGGTGTTGCTGTGCGGGCTGGGGTTGATTGTTTTGTATGCGCGGCCAGAGACGGTCAGTTGAAGTTGCGGCTTCTCTTATAGGTGGAAAACTTTCGTTTGTACGATGAGGACTGCAATCCCCGCAGCTACCTGGAGCAGGGAAGCAATCGAAAGATCGCGAATGACGCTTTTGTCCCGGACCTGCCGGGAGACAATCAGCAGATCGACAAGAAGGCTGGCAATGGAAGTTAAAACCGTTGCCGATCCCGCCGCGCTTGCCAGAATTTTGCCATGGAGCGCTAAATCCGCCGCAGCGGCTGTCGTGCCGGCGCTGCTTACCAGGCCCCCCAGCACGCTGATCACTTGCAGGCCAGCGGAACCGAACGCCCGTTGCGCGATCGTGCCTACGATTTGAATCGCCAGAAATAGTGCGGCAAACGTCAGTACCTTCTTCAAGGAAACAGGAGATGCGAGAGGCAGTTTTCCGTCCATTTGAACATCTTTCGATTTTTTCCGTTCGCTGTATGCCCAGCCTGCGGCGATGAACGCCATTGCCAGCAGCGGCAACAGGGCGGAGCGTATCGAATGAGGAGAAAAGATGGCCAGGATCAGGAGGTTTCTGGAAATCATCGCGATGGAGATCAGCAGGACGACGGGTACGATCGCTTTGGTGAGGCCTGTCGCGGGCAGCGTTGAAGCCATTTCGGCGACGGTCGCTGTGGAATTGACGAGGCCACCCAGAATCGCGGTGGGGTAGATTCCTTTCGACCCATAGACGCGCAGCAATACGTAGTTGATGAAGCCAAGGGACGCGACAACAATTACGATGATCCATGCTTCTCTCGGGTCCAGCAGTCCCCACGGATCCACAAAGCGGTTTGGCAAAAGGGGCCAGATCACAAATCCAAGCAGGCCGAGAAGAATCGCGCTTTTGACCTCCTCCTGACGCAGGCCGCCGGCAAACGCGTGGAATTGCGTCTTCAGCGAGAGCAGCAGGGTGACCACAATGGCGCATGCAATGGGCGTGAATAAATGACCGTTGCCGACCAGCACGCCCAGCATGAAGACAACGATGAGGGCCACGGAGGTTGTGGCTTCCAGCTTGTGCGCTAGTTGCACACTATGGAAGTTGAGAAAAACGATCAGCAGCAGGACGGAAGCTCCAGCCAGAAGGCCGAAACGCGGATCGACCAGCGAGGCTAGAAGGCCAAGCAGAGAGGTCAGGGCAAACGTGCGAACTCCAATATCTTTATTGGCCCACTCGCGTTCAAACCCCACCAGCAGGCCGATTGAAATCGCAACGATTGCCTTGACGGCGATGTCGGTCAACGGGAATGTAGTGTGACCGCCGTGAAACAGCTGCAACCAGTCATGCATGAACTACCCGCTTACTTTCCGGAACGACGATCCTTGTTTTGTTGAAAAGTATGGTACATCGCCAGCTATATTTCCGAGGATTGGCGCCAGTCCCGCCTGTAGACGCCTACAAGGAATACTCGCCTACCGGTATCATCTAAGTTTGATGGTACGAGTTCATCGCATCGCCTGGGCGCAATGCCCAACTATCACTTTATCTATTTAGGACAAGCATGAAAACTGGAATTATCGGCCTGCCACAAGTGGGCAAAACCTCGCTATTTAAGATTCTTACCAAGGCAAAACTGGAAGACCGCGGGTATTCCAACCCGAAGGAAGTTCACATCGGCATTGCGTGGGTTCCAGATGAACGGCTAGAAAAGCTGGCGGAGCTGTATCAGCCAAAGAAGACCGTTTTTGCGACCGTCGAATATGCCGATGTGGGTGCGATCGGACAGGAGGCGCTGAAGGAGCCGGGTCTGCTGGCGAGCCTGCGCAACGTGGATGCTTTGATCCACGTGCTGCGCGTCTTTGACGACCCTTCCGTGCCATTGACCGCGCCCATTGATCCTAAGAAGGAAATCCAGGACGTCGAGTTCGATCTGATGTTGAGCGACCTGACGCAGATTGAAAAGCGTATGGAGCGCCTGGAAAAGGATTTGAAAAAGGGACGCACTTCGGAACTGGAAGCGGAACAAGCGCTTTTGTTGCGCGCCAAGCCGCATTTGGAATCCGAGCAGCCGCTGCGCGCAATGGAGATGACGACGGAGGAGAAAAAGCTGATTCGTGGATACACGTTCCTCAGCCAGAAACCGGTGCTGTATGTGCTGAATATTTCGGAGAGCACTACGCTGGGCGCGGACCTGGAGGCAGCAGTCGAAAAATTTGACTTGGCTGCCATTGCGGCTCGTCCGGGCACGGGAGCCACGGCCATTTGCGGCAAGGTGGAAGCCGAGCTGGCGGAAATGCCGGATGAGGAAGCGGAAGAATTTTTATCGAGTTATGGATTGGGCGAGAGCGGCCTGCGTCGTCTGATTCGCAAGAGCTACGAGTTGCTGGGGCTGATCTCGTTTTTCACGGTTGGCGAGGACGAGTGCCGCGCATGGACGATTCCTGTCAACTCTCGCGCGCCGCAGGCGGCCGGAGCCATCCATTCCGATCTGGAGAAGCATTTCATCCGCGCTGAGACGATTCACTGGGACACGCTGCTGGAAGCCGGGTCGGAAGCAGCCGCTCGGTCAAAAGGCACCCTGCGTCTTGAGGGGAAGGATTACATCGTTCAGGATGGGGACGTGATGCATATCCGTCACAGCGGCTAAATCATGTCAGAGCTCTCCACACCGTTCCGTGTCGTGCTGTTGTTGGGGCTGGTCGCCGGTATGGCCGACGTCCTGGGCGGCCTGCTGCTGCTGCGGGTGCGCGCGGAACGCTTTGTACACGCCTTTGTCGCGTTTGGCGCGGGCTTTCTCATCGCTGTCGCAATTGTTGAAATGGTGCCGGAGAGCCTGCAGGTATCGCCCATCGCCGCGCCGCTGTGGATTCTTGCCGGCTTCTGCGGCGTGCATTTGCTGGAGCACACGGTTGTTGCCCAT
>JBDTBI010000543.1:0-4704 GCA_039924215.1 Acidobacteriaceae bacterium | reverse complement strand
TAAGGGACTTGTCAACAATAATGCCAGCGATGCGCAGAACTGGGGTGTGGGGTATCTGCATACTTTCGGCGCATCCGCTACCCTGCAGCTCACTGCGGGACACGTATCGCAGGGATACGAGACCACGGAGTCATTTACGCATCCGGTTTCCGCCAGTGGATTCAACACATTCTTCGCGTGCGGTTATCTCGGGCCGACCGCTTGCCTGGTTCCAGTTATCGGTGTCACCGGCTATGCCGGCGGAGGAGACAGCTATCTGAAGGATGACGACGGCAATATCTATGAGTGGAGCGGCAACTTTACAAAATTGTCCGGTAACCATACATGGCAAGTAGGCGGCATGATAAGCCGCAATAATGAAAGCGTCTTGAACGCGAACGGCAACCTGGGCTTCTCGCCGTTTCAGACTTCCAATCTGGAGAGCCAGGCGAATACCGGCAATGCGCTGGCATCGTTTCTCATCGGTGTTCCAAACAATGGCGAACGCCGGAATAATCTGAAGCTTCCCAAGGGCGGTTGGGTCAACGCGGTCTACATCGGCGACCAGTGGAAAATCACTTCCAGGGTAACCATGAATATAGGGCTGCGGTATGACTGGGATATCATGCCGCAGTTGGCTGCCAATCCAACCCAATCGCAAATAACGGGTGCCCTCAACCTGCGCAACGGCACGTATATTCTCAGCAAAGCGACTGCAGGGCTTGGCTCCTGCGACACCCTCCTGGCTGCACCGTGCATTCCCGGAGGCGTTCTTCCTGCGCATGTCGTTCAGGGGAACAAGCAGAGTCTGATCAATAACCAGGTCGATAACATCCAGCCCCGTATTGGGTTCGCTTTTCAAATCGACCGTCAGCGCGTGCTGCACGCCTCGTACGCCCGCGTCTATGACTCTTGGTCCGGCATTATGCAGATGACACAGAATGAAGGGGCATTGTGGCCGTCATTTGGACTGGATATTACCAGCAACCTGAATCCGACCACGGTCACGACGACAGCGGAAAACCCATTAGACCTTCCAGCGGGCCAAACCCACACCCTTCCTTTGGCTTCTCCATTTATCCAGTCGGCAAACTTCATCGCGCCGTACCTGAAGAACCCGTACTCCGATCAATGGAACCTGGGGATTCAACAGCAGCTTGGAGCGGAGTCCCTGTTAAGCGTAAATTATGTCGGATCCCGTACCACGCACATGCCATGCTGCGGCTTTTTCAACGTTGCAGTTACGCCCGGTCCTGGAACACCCCAAAGCCGTGCGCCGTTCCCCTATATCAAGCCAACGCAGTATGAACAGAGCAATGGATCCAGCAGCTACAACGCCTTGCAGGCAGAGCTGGGCAGAAGGCTGTCTTCCGGACTGGCCTACACAATCGCCTACACCTGGTCGAAGACGATCGACGTGGCGTGCGACGGCTACTTCGGTGCGGAAGGCTGTTTCATCCGAAATCCATACAACCCGGCAGGTGACCGCAGCGTTGCCGGCATCGATGTTCCGCAGACGCTCACCGCGAACGTTACTTATATGCTGCCTTTTGGCAAGGGGCAGAGGTTTCAAACCGGCAACCGCTTCACCGACACCGCAGTTGGAGGATGGCAGATCAATGCGATCACGACCTTAACCTCCGGGACGCCCTATACCATCAGCTACTCAGGCGACGTTGCGAATACCGGGAACAATTATCAGGGCGTGGATCTAGTGGGAAATCCTCATTTGTCGCATCCTACGGTCGCAAAGTGGTTCAATACGGCGGCATTTCAAGCCCCCGCTCAGTACACCTACGGAAACCTGGGCAGAAATACCATGCGGTCGAATTGGTATCGGGATTTGGATCTTTCTATTTTCCGTACTTTTACCGTAAAACGGGTACGAACGGAGTTCCGAGCGGAAGCTTTCAATCTCACGAACACCACAGTTTGGTCCGCTCCGAACGGGACTCTAAACAACACTACATTTGGCAAGGTGTCTGGCACCGCAAGCACGCAGCGTGAATTACAATTGGCGCTGAAAATTCACTTCTAATCCAGACAGTACCGGAGGAAGAGTTCAGTGGATCGACGTAAATTTATTGGGCTGATGACTGCGGGAGTTGCCGCCGGCGCCGCAGTCTCACCTCTGGCATTGGGGCAAGGGAGCAATTCATCCTCACGCCCCAATTTCCTTTTCATCATTGCAGACGACCTGATGTACCGTACCGTTCACTCGTTGAACAACCCTGAAATTCACACCCCAAATTTTGACCGGCTGGCAGCTTCCGGGTGCGCTTTTACGCACTGCTTCCATCAGGGTGCATGGTCAGGCGCGGTTTGCATTCCAAGTCGCACGATGCTGAATAGCGGGCTGACGGCATTCCACGCGGAAGTGGGTTTGGATCGCGTCCATACCTGGGGTCAGACGCTCGGTGCCGCTGGGTACGACACCTATATCTGTGGCAAGTGGCACCTGAACCCCACTGTTCTGCAACGTAGTTTTAAGGAAATGGGGCCTGTCGGTCCAGGTTTTCTAGCGCCGGGGTCGGATTTCTACAGCGACATGAACAGCGACAATGATCATGACCACAGAAATCCTCCATGGATCGACGACCCGGCCTATTATCGACCCCGTCCCGGAGACACATGGGACCCATCCAACACATCTCTCCACGGTCATTGGCTGCAAGCCAATCTCGAAGACATCCACAAGCCGAAGTCGATTGAACACTCCAGCGAACTCTACGCCGATTGCGTCATAGACCATCTGACGAACAAGGCGGCGAAACGCGATACACCATTTTTTATCTATCTCGGCTTTAACGCGCCCCACGATCCCCGGCAATCACCCAGGGAATATCTTGATCTCTACCCACAGGACGAGATCGAAGTTCCCCCCAACTTCGTTCCCGAGCATCCTTTTTATATCGGAACGGACACGTTCGGACGGGATGAGTCGCTGGCGCCATTTCCCCGCACAAGGGAAGCAGTCCAGCTTCATCGCCGCGAATATTACTCCATCATCAGTCACATGGACCATCAGATAGGACGCATCCTCGATGCACTGGAGAAATCCGGCAAAGCCTCCAATACCTACGTCATCCTGACTGCGGACCATGGTCTGTCCGTTGGCGAGCATGGGTTGCTGGGCAAGCAAAATCTCTACGACAGCAGCATACGCATGCCCCTGTTGATCTCCGGCCCAGGAGTGAAAGCCGCAAAGCGGGTCGACGAATTCGTCTATCAGCACTGCATGTATGCCACCACCTGCGAACTTGCTGGGGTTCCTATTCCGGCTGCTGTTGAATTTCCTAGCTTCGCTTCTATGCTTCATGGCGAACCGCAGCCCATGTATGACGCTGTCTTTAACTACCACCGGCATACCCAGCGAATGGTACGGACGAAAACGCACAAGCTGATCGTGTACCCGGAAGTTCAGAAAATTCAGTTGTTCGATATCGAAAAGGATCCCTGGGAGATGCACGATTTGTCAGGGGATCCAGCGATGGCGTCTCTCAAAGAAGAGTTGATGCAGCGACTGAAGCGCATGCAACAAGACCTTGGGGATCCATTGAACCTGGAAGATCCGCTGCACGGAATTTGGCGCATAATTCCTCCTCCGGCGAAGGGGTAAATCTCCGGAAAATGATTGCGTGCCCATCCATGCCCCAGAAAACCATCCTGCAAATTTGGGGCAGGCTGTGCTTCTTTGTGTGTGTTTTGCTACTGGGCGGGATAGCCTTCGTAGCTCCAGCCCATGGACAGCAGAAGCCAACCGGGCATGCAATGGTGACAGAGAAAATTGAATGGACCTGGGCGCAAAGGCCGGAAAAACCTAACCCGTCTTCGCCGAACGTGCTGCTGCTGGGAGACTCCATTACTCGCGGTTACTATCCTCAGGTAGCGCAAAAACTTGCCGGCCGCGCCAACTGTTATTTGTTTGCCACCTCTACGGCTTCTGGCGATCCTCGATTGGCGGGCCAGCTTCAGGCGTATTTTCATATGGTGGCAGTGCGGTTTCGAGTCATCCACTTCAACAACGGAATGCATGGGTGGGGCTATACCGAGGTGCAGTATGCTCACGGTCTGCCAGGATTGCTGGCCGACCTGCGGGTCGACGCTCCCGGCGCAAACTTGATCTGGGCCAGCACCACACCTGTCCAGAACGATTCAACGACCGGCGGAGCGACGAACGCGCGCATCGAAGCAAGAAATACCGCAGCGGCAAAGTTGATGCGTGCAAACCATATTCCAATCGACGATCAGTTCGCGCTGATGATGGCACACGCGGACCTGCACAGCGGGGACGTCCATTACACGGCAGCCGGCAGTGCGGTGCAGGCTGACCGGGGTTCAAACTCGTGAATCCAATGTCGGTCAATCATTGAATAACCACGCTGCAGCCAGTAAATAAGTGTTCTTGGAGGGAATGCAATGAACAGGATCGACCGTAGAGACTTTTGTCTTGGCCTGGGCGCGTTCTCCACTGCGCTGGTTTTGCCACACCATCTTCACGCGCAAACATCGGCGACATCGGAGAACGACCAGCATCCCGTCGAGCCCATCAAAGACACCATGACCCAGGCGCAGCGCGATGCGCGCATGGCGTGGTGGAATCAGGCCCGGTTCGGAATGTTCATTCATTGGGGTTTGTATGCCGCGGCGGCCGGATATTGGAATGGCAAATCGATTCCTTTTCTGGGGGAATGGATCATGCATACGGCGAAAATCCCTGTGGCG
>JBDTBI010000542.1:0-2788 GCA_039924215.1 Acidobacteriaceae bacterium | reverse complement strand
AGAGCAACTCGCAAGCTATCGCAGGTACAGGGAGACGACTAAATTATCCAGCTACATGGATGTTCTCTGGACCCATTCGTATCGAAACGCCCCCGTTTCAACCCACGGAGCGCCTTTTCCTGTTTTGTTATTTAACCCGGCATGGAACGGGCAGCGTACACAGAACATGTATCAAGTTGAGGATTTGGCCAGCCAGGGGTTCATTGTGGTTGGGGTGGATCATCCGTACAACTCCGGCCCGATCGCTTTTCCGGATGGCCGCGTGATGGGGATCGCCGGCCTGCACGATATTACGGACTTCAGCAACACGACCGTGGCGCAGCAGATTTCCATCGGCGATCAAGAGGTCCATATTGAAGCCGACGACGATGCATTGGCGCTCAACTCATTGACGACTGCGAATCTCGATCCTCACAGTCCGTGGTTTGGGCGTGTCGACGCAAACGACGCCGGAGCGTTTGGCCACTCTTTCGGTGGAGCGGTTTCCGCCCAAATTTGCTATCAGGATTCCAGAGTAAAAGCGGCGCTGAACGAAGATGGCTGGATGTTTGGGGATGTTTCCACGCATGGGCTGGAGAAGCCTTACCTGTTTATGGATGACGACACCCCAGCACCCACTCAGGCGCAATTACAGAGTTCTGACAATCAAACTCCTCGCGAGGCTGAATTCGACGTCGCTGAATGGGACAACCTGAGCAAAAGCATGCGCGAATGTGGCTGGTACTACCTGATGATCCGTGGATCGAAGCATGACAATTTCAGGGACCGTTCCCTTTACACTCCGGTACGCCCGTTGACGAATTCCGGGACGATTTCGCCAAAGCGGGCGCACCAAATAGTGGAGGCGTACGCACTACAATTTTTTGAGCATACTTTGCAGGGGAAACCGGCACCGCTGCTCGCAGTTGCGAACGGCAGTCCTTATAAGGAGGTGCGGTTTGAGAACTGGTCTGTTAAGAATGCATCGAGTCGCTGAGGGCAAAGCATCGCAGGGAGGTATCCTCGAACGTTTCCGCCGCGTCGAGTATGGCGAGCGTACCCAGGATGTCCTGTGCAGGGGTCAACTCGGCCAGGCGCCACGTACTGGCGATCTTCGCTTGCGGGCGTACCGCAAGCAATGCGGGAGGGCGCTTAGGATGGACTTCAACATCAAACCCGTCGAGCGGCAGATTCAGCCCCATGCCTTCTCCCTTCAGCAGCGCTTCCTTGCTGGTCCAGCAGCGATAAAACCCCTGGAGCCATTGCTCCGAAGGAAGGCTTCGCAGCGTGCGCAGTTCGCGCGTGGAGAAATGATCTTCCGCAATGGCTGCTTCGATGGGCCGCACGTGTTCGATATCAATTCCCAGGTCGTAGCTGTCACTAACGGCGAGGGCCGCGGTAGCATCGCTGTGCGTCAGGTTGAAACGGACGGGTCTCGGGGTATTTCCGCTTTTGATTTCCGGCTTGCCATAGGCGTTCGCCGAAAAGGAAAGGGTGGCTGGACTCACGCCGCTGTAGCCGCCCAACAGTGTGCGCATCGTAGCGTGGGCGCGCACGTACCGGTCACGGTCCCGGGGAAATACGAATCGACGGGCTCGAAGAGCTTCTTCCTCGCTGAGGATCTCCCAATGGGATGGCAACGGAGGAGCTTCCAAGTTCCATACCCACACGTGAACCTGCTTCGCATTCAGCGGGGGAACGGGTTGGGTCTGAGGCCAATACAAGATTTGCGTACTCATTCACGTATTCGCTGGATGCAGCGGTTTCGGCATTCGGTCGTCCTAAACTCAATTCAGTTGCAAACTTCAAAGAAAGCGCCGATTTCGATCGGCAGCACGAGGTGACAGTATGTCAACGACAACAGCCACAGTTGCACCATCCGTCTCGAGAGAAGTTTCTCATGCGCCAGAGCGTCTTTATAGCGTAAATCGGGAGAAATTTGCGCAGAATTTCAATCGGCATCCCTTCATGCTGGATCATTCGCTCAGCAGCCATCCGGCGTTCACCATGGATCGCCTTTACACTCTGCTGGAGCGCTCGCTGCCGATTCCAAACAAAGTGTATTGGAATGCTGGGAAAAAGGGCATCAACCAGCGCTGGGATGATCGACCGGGCCGCGATTTTTCCATTGAGGAGGCATTCCGCCGGATTCGAGAGACAGACGCCTGGATCATTATCTTTGGCGCGGACCGCGACCCCGAGATCCATGACCTGCTGGAGCAGGGATTGGCCGAAGTGCAGGAGATGACCGGAATCGCCCTGAGTAAAGAGGCAAAGAGCCGGCAGTCCATCATCTTTATTACCTCGCCGCGTCGCATCACGGAGTATCACATTGATCGTGAATGCAGTCTGTTAATGCAGGTATACGGAAAGAAGACGATCCATGTCTTCGACCAGACGGATCGAGAAGTGCTGAGCGAGGAGGAGTTGGAACGCTTCTGGACGGCAGACACGAATGCCGCGACCTATAAACCGCATTTGCAGCATCGGGCGTCATCGTTTTTGCTGGAGCCTGGCAAGGCCGTCCATATTCCAATTAATGCGCCGCACTGGCTGGAGAATGGAGATGATATCTCCGTATCCGTGAATCAGAATTTTGAATTTCTCGATCAAAAACTGGGGAATGTTTACCGGGCCAACTACTACGCCCGCAAAATGGGATTCCACCCACGGCCGCCGGGGCAGTCGCAGATGCGAGATGCGATCAAAGCGCAAGGCATGAGGTTCCCCAGTTTTGCCGCGCAACGGGTAAGGGCACTTGGCGCCAAACTGAAGAAGGAAGGATGAACATGACCAATTTTTATTTCTG
>JBDTBI010000541.1:0-11014 GCA_039924215.1 Acidobacteriaceae bacterium | reverse complement strand
ACCAGCGCAACCGGAAAAATGGTCTGCTTGGCAAGAAACGCCAGCGTCCATGCGACTGCGGCAAGCACCGGATGCAGGCGGCGGGTACACAGCAGCGCCAGCAGGAGCAAAAGAATATAGAGCGAATCCAGCCGTCCCAGATCAAACCATTGCCGCGTCCACGGATAGGCTGCGGCATACAGGGCGGCACCGGCCAGCGCGGCCAGGTGTCTGCGTTTTCTGCTGCCCGGCGTATCGAAAAAAACCAGCAGGTAGAGAATGACCATGGAGCCGCACGTGCTGAGCAGAGAGACCAGCCGCAAGGCCAGAAAATGAGGACCCAGCAGACGCACCATCCATCCCGACACGTAATAGTAGGCGGGCGCGTACATGTACGGAATGAAGCTGAAATTCGGCCGCACATAAATGGGTAGTCCATGCGCGACGCGCTCCGCCGCCAGCAGCATGGAGCCTTCCAGTTGTTCCAATGGAAAGGGATAGCTCAGGCGTCTCAGGCTGGCGACAAGGAACAGCACGATCGGCAGCAAGGCCAGAACGGCGGTCGCGGCTTCAGCGACAACCAGCCATCGCCTCCACGAGCCAGGATGCCTCGACAAGGGACGGTGCGAGGCAGCAGAAAGAGGCTCCGGCGGTACAAGAGATTCGCTCACGCAGTCGCTCCACTTGCCTCAATGTGGAAAGCTGCGCTGCCGTGTGCCGGTTTCATCCAGTTTCTCCCTGTATAAGCTGAACCCTGATAGTAAATGTAGCTTGCTCGGCCGCTTTTATATAGCTTGCCCAGAGGATTCCACCACCTCTCTTTGTCCGCAAAAAACGCGGGAGATGCCACGCAAAATACGGGAGAGCGGAAAGGACCGATCCTCCGCCGCATCGCTGACGGAATCGTCGCGGCTTTTCTCGCTGCGAAAGAAGATTTCTCCCGTGCGTCGGTTCAAGGGGCGATAGTACCAGCGGACCAGCAGCGACAAATGCTCGCTCAACTGATTCGCCGGAAATCTCTCCGTGTTTGCCTGGGTTGCAAGTTGGTCCAGCACGGCTTGCAACCGCTGCTCCAGAATCCCTCTCACGCCTTTCGCTGCGGAAGATGCAGCACCAGATACAACAGTGGCTGGATCAGCCGATACCACTGGGGTTTCGAGCGGCGTTGGTTCGAGAAGTGTGGGATGGGCAAACAAGGACGTGGAGCCTGCGCGCTCATTGGGATGCCGCATCCCCTCCACGGAATAGAATCCCGGCCCCACGATTCTGCCCGCGCGGATCAGAAAGACGGCGACATGGCTGGCCTCAGTCCGCAGGGCGCGATTCGACAGCTTTTCTGTCTTGATGTCAATGGAGGCAGGTTGCGCTGTCTGAGCAACAGTGGGCTGAATCAGAACCGCATCGAGGTCCGCGAGCGGATGCACCAGCGGTGCGGCCTGTTGGGCCACAATCTTCATTTTCTGGATGCGCTGATGCAGGCGAGCGGCTTTTTCAAAGTCCAACGCAGCCGAGGCCGCATCGCGTTCTCGCTCCTCCCTGGCAATCGTCCATGCGCCACGCGAGGCGAGATACTTGCGCACTTGCTCAACTTCCTCGGCATAGCGCTCATCTGTGCAGCCTTTGAAACAGGGCGCGAGGCACATCTTCATTTCTGAATACACACAGCCGGGAAAGGCCGGATCGGGATGCAGCGTTTCTGTACAGCGGCGCAACTCAAAAAAATTCAGAGAATCGTCCAGATATCGCTCCGCGGCAGCGCGAGAAGGAAACGGCCCATAGGTTGAGGCCAAGGCGCGCTGGGCAATCCGATTTGTAACGTAGACGCGAGGATAGGCATTCTCTAACGTTAGCCGCAACACGATAGGAGGACGCAAATGCAGGTGTTCCCGCACACGCTCACCGCAGTAACGGCGCGCAGCCTGCAGCAGCAACAGCGACGTGGTGAACTCCGAGCCCACCTCAGAGTAATCCAGCCGGACTACGGTTCCGCCCAGGTGCAGCCTCCTGGTGCCTGCGGATGCCGGTGCCAGCAGACGATGCATGCGACGGCGCAAATTGGCTGTTTTTGAAATGTATGGCTCAGACGGGATGCCTCTATCGGCCGCTTCTGGACTGAACAGTGCGAACACAGCCGATCGCGCAGGCAGATCCTTCAGCCACGCTTCCAGGCCATCCTTGGGTATCGCAAGGGAGTGTTCCAGCACAGGCTGATTGTAGTCAATCTTTGCAGTTGTCAGATCGGGGGAGCACTGGGTTCAGTCGCTTTTGCTGCTGCTGGAACCAGAACTGCTACTGCCGCTTGAAGCAGTGTTGCTGCCGGTCGATGTACTGGCGGATGCGCTGGTATTGGAAGAAGAGGAGACTGTGGCCGGCGCGTCAGACTTGCTGCCGGAGTCCGATTTGCCGCCGTCGGTTGGCGACGACGAGCTCGATTTGTTCTCTGACTTGCTCGTTGCATCTGCGGAGGATGTAGCGTTGCTACCCGATTTGGCGTAGTCATTGATGTACCAGCCAGATCCTTTGAAGCGGATTGCGGGTGCGGAAATCACGCGCTCCAGCTCCCCGCCACATGTGGGACACACCCTTTCGGGGGGTGCGCTGAAGTGTTGAATTTTTTCCAGGCGGTGATGACACTGCTTACATTCGTATTCGTATAACGGCATGGCAGAAAACCCTCTACGGCTGGTGGTGCAACTGAGATGCTATCGCAGCCGTCCTCAACGCAGCAACACACTCTGGTTCAGCCAAGAAATAGCGCTTGGTTCCACTTCTCACAGCGTTAATTTAGTTTTACCAGCCGAACGCTGGTGATCGCGTCCAATTTGCCCAACGATTCCAGTGCCTGCTGGATCTGCGCCTGCTTGGTCGCCGCATCCATATGGATGACGGCGAGCGCCAGTCGGACTCCATTATTTTCCTCGGCGCGACCTAACGCAAAGTTGGCGATGTTAATCGCGTGATCGCCCAGAGTGGTACCAATTTTTCCAATGACGCCAGGCACGTCCCGATTGCGGATGAAAAGAAGGGTCCCCTCGAGCGGAGCTTCAATATCGATGCCATCGCAAGACAGCAGCCGTGGAAATTTTCCATGGCGTGCCGTGCCACTGACCGTCATGCTCTTTTGCGAGGTCCGCAGCCCGGAGTGCACCGTCAATTGCAGCATGCTACCTCCGTTCGCAGATACGGATTCAGCCTTTTCCTCGTGCACGTGAATGCCCTTAGCCTCGGCGACTGACGCTGCGTTAATCCGGTTCACATGCCCGGAGTTCCCCAGCAGGCCGCAAAGCGCGGCGTTGCGAATCATCTCTGTGCGCATCTCCGCCAGCGCGCCGGAGTAGGTGAGATGGATGCTGTCCACCTCGCCCCCAAAGGTTCCCGCGAGGAATCTCCCCAGCCGCTCGCCCAGTTCGATATACGGAGCGGTCGCCGTGTATTCCTCATAGGATAGGGATGGAAAATTCACAGCGTTCTGGACCACGCCGGTGGTCAGGTAGGCGCGCACCTGCTCGGCAATCTGGGCCCCGACCGCTTCCTGAGCTTCTCCGGTCGACCCGGCAATGTGCGGCGTCAGAATCACGTTCTCCAATTCGAAGAATGGCGAATCCTTCAGCGGCTCCTTGCGGAAGACGTCGAGCGCCGCACCCCGGACCTGGCCGATTTTCAGCGCCTCTGCCAGGTCTTCCTCGACCACCAACTCACCGCGCGCGCAATTGATGATCCGCACGCCCTTTTTCATGGCCGCAAGAGTGTTCGCATTGATCAGGTTCTCGGTGTCCTCGTTCAGTCCGACGTGCAGCGTCAGATAATCCGCCTTCTGCAGGACCTCCTCAAGCGACGTCAGCCGCGCACCATATTCGCGTGCGACCGCCGCACGCGCTTTTGGATTTGCCGAAACAAAAGGGTCGTAACCGATCAGCTCCATTCCAAAAACGCGTGCCCGGCGCGCCACTTCCAGCCCAACCCGCCCCAGGCCCACGATTCCCAGAGTCTTGCCGCGCAATTCCGCACCCTGTAGCGATTTCTTTTCCCATTGCCCCGCATGCATGGTTGCATTGGCACGCGGCACCATGCGAGCCAGATCGATCATCAGCGCCATCGTCAGTTCGGCCACAGCCACGGCATTGGCGCCGGGAGTGTTCATCACCACGACTCCTTGGCGGGTAGCGGCTTCCGTGTCGATGTTGTCAACGCCTACCCCGGCGCGTCCAATCACACGCAGTTTCGGAGCTTTCTCGAGCAGCGCAGCATCCACCTGAACGGCGGAGCGAACGATCAGGGCGTCCGCATCGGCCAGCTCGGCGGCCAGGCCGTTTTTAATCTGGTCGTACGTGACGACGTTCCAGTCGGGAGAGTTCGCAAATACGGCCACGGTGGCGGGGGAGACTTTTTCGGCAAGAACAACTTTCATCGATTCATTCCTATCCGTACAAGTTTTCAGCGATTCTTTTCAGCCGCGGATCATTGTCCGTCCACGACCGTAGGCATTCCGCGTTCTCAAAACCATGCGGAATGCCTGCCAGGGATGTTCAGCGGCCCACTCCAGCGGCTTCCGCGCTGGCGCGTGTGGAGGAGGATGCCGATGTGGAAGGGTTCAGCAGGCGACTGCGTTCTGAAAGCACATGTTGCGCCGCAGTCAGAGCATCGCCCAACGCGACTTTGGACGGTGGCAACGAATCGGCGGTGACCTGCTCCAGCGCGCCGAGAACCGCCAGCGTATCGAGTGGATCGAAGAAGCCGAGGTGAGCAATGCGAAAGATTTCGCCTTTCATCTCTCCCTGTCCATTGGTGACGATAGTGCCAAACCGAGACTTCAGTTCTTTGACGATGACCCCGGAATCGACCCCCGCAGGCGGAAGCACAGCCGTGACGGCAGAGGCGGGCGCATCGGGTGCGAACGGGCGCATCCCGAGCGCGGGAATCGCAGCGCGCGTCATGGCGGCGCAGGTTTCAGCATTGTCAACCAACAGCACTCGGCCTGCCGCAAGATCGCCGCCAGCCTGAGCGCCGATGTAATCGAGAGCCGTTCCCAGTGCGGCGATCAAGGCGACTGCCGGCGTGTAGGCGGACTCGCCATTGGCTGCAACCTTCCGCTCCTTGCGGAGGTCGAAATAGTAGCGCGGATTTTTTGTCGTATCCATGCGCTTCCAGGCGCGTTCGCTCACCGCCAGATAAGACAGGCCCGGCGGAATCATCACTGCCTTTTGCGATCCGCCGATCAGGACGTCCACTCCCCAGGCATCCATGTCCAGATGGGTTGTGCCCAGGCCCGTGATGGCATCGACCACCAGCAGAGCCTCGCTGCCGGAGGCGCGTAGCAATTCCGCCACCGCCTGCACATCATGGCGCACTCCCGTTGAGGTCTCCGTCGCCTGCATCAGCACGACACGGGTATCGCTTCGGAGCGCAGCCCGAACGGCTTCCAGGTCAAACGTCTGCCCATAGGGCACACTGACAACGTCCGCCTGGCAGCCATAGGCCTTGGCCAGTGCCGTCCAGCGTTCGCCGAATTTGCCAGCCGTCAGCGTCAAAACCCGATCCCCCGGAGAGGTCAGATTCGCCACCGAGGCTTCCATGGCTCCCGTGCCGGAGCTGGTCAGCAGAACAACATCGTTCTTTGAGCCGACAAATGTCCGCAGCTGACCGAGGACGCGTTGATACAGCGCGCGAAATTCCGGGGTGCGATGGTGCAGATCGGCGGCCGCCATGGCGAACTGCGCTGCTGGCAGCAAAGGTGTAGGTCCGGGAGTGAAAAGGCGAGTTTTACGGAACATGGCTCCATTCTAGTGAAGAAACAATCGTGTTGCCGCGCATTTATAATGAAAGTCTTACGCTTTTTTCTTTCACAAACTTGAGAGGTGCGTTTCCGTGAGCTTGACCGAGAAAGTGCAGCAGGACATGGTGGCGGCGATGAAGGCCCGGGAGGCAGATCGCCTCCTTACCCTCCGCATGATGAAATCCGCACTGAGAAGTAAGGAAATCGACAAGCGTGCTCCCCTGACCGATGCCGAAGCCGGTCAGATCCTGATCACCATGGTGAAGCAGCGCCACGATTCCATTGAGCAATTTACCAAGGGCAATCGTCTGGACCTGGCGGAAAAGGAAGCTGCGGAAATTCCTATCATTGAGAGCTATCTGCCGACGGTTGCGTCGGAAGCTGACATTCGCGGTGCAGTCGACAGTGTGATTGCGGAGATGTCGGCTACGGGCCAAAAGCCCACGCCGAAAGACATGGGCAGCGTGATGAAAGCGGTGCAGGCGAAGATCCAGGCGACGGGCTTACGCGCCGATGGCAAGCAAGTCAGCGAGGCCGTCAAGAGCGCCTTGGCTTCCGCTTAGGATTTTGCTCGCTGGCCCAGTGCTTTTTCCGGCATCACCACAACAATGGTCCCCTCCGGAATGGAGCCTTCCAACAAATTGATTCTTCCATCCTTCACGATGCCGCGCAGGGGGCGAATCGGCGGTGCCGCAACCGAGGCTGAATCAGGAGTGGAAGTCGTCGCAGCCTTCAATTCCGATTTTCTGCGCATGCCGCGATCCATGGCTTGATTGGCGAGTTCATCGGCTTTCTTGTTCTTTCCCCGCAGCACATGAACGATCTGGAACTCTTTCAGCTGAACGATGCGACGTTTCGCTTCCTCATAGAGCGGACGCAGGTCCGGGCTTTGCACGCGATACTGGCCGCGGATCTGCTTCACCATCAACTCCGAATCGGAGATAACGCGCAGGCGTGGATGACCGTTTGCAACCGCAAACTCCAGGGCCGCCAGCAGGCCGGAATACTCCGCGACGTTGTTGGTGCGCATCCCCAGAAATTCACTCAGCTCGGCCAATGGAGACCCATTTTCGGTCTGGAGTACCACCCCATAGCCGGAGGGGCCAGGATTGCCGCGAGATCCGCCATCGGTATAAGCGACAACCCAATCGGACGTGGCGGCTCTGGGGCCTGCATCTTCTTGAAAAAAGGAGGGCTGGGTCATCGAAGGGGCTAGCGTAGAGGTCTTGGCGGCGGCGGAAGACCGCCTGAAACCGGATGTCATTGCACCAGTTTATGGTACTTTGCCTACCTTTATGCTACTTTGCCTACCTCAAGATTTGCCCCAAGCCAGATTCGCCCCCAGTTTGCCCCCGCCTTAGCCGGTTGCTGCACGAAAACCGTCGGATCGGCTCACCTTCACTGGGATTTATCGTCCAAATAGTGGAGACACCTCAATGGAATTGCGTCGATTCGCAGTCCTCCCACAAGAGACATTGTTCGCACCCCGGATTGCGTCTGAGGGTTCACGCATACAATCGAAGACAAGGATGTATGCCGAAAGTTCAGCGCGGCTGCAGGATGCCGAATTAATCCGCGAGGCGCAAAAAGGCTCTCGCGATGCTTTCGATTCCCTTGTGCGACAGTACGACCAGGCCGTTCTGCGCCTGGCCCTGCATTTGACCGGCTCGGAACAGGATGCGCAGGACATCCATCAGGAAGCGTTTCTAAAGGCTTATCGTCACATTGGAAGTTTCCGCTTCGAGTGCTCGTTTTATACGTGGATCTACCGGATCGTTACCAACCTTTGTCTGGATTTATTGCGGCGTCGCAAGACGCGCCGGGAAGACTCTGCGGTCATGATCGATTCCAGTGGGGAAGAGCGCGATCTGACGATCAATTTGTCGGATGACCGTGCCATGTCGAATCCTGCCAGGGAGCTGGATCGAAAGATTCTGGGGGAGAAGATCCAGACGGCGCTGGAGACCCTGACCCCGCGGGAGAGAACTGTATTTGAGCTGAAACATTATCAGGGATTGCGGTTGCGAACCATTGGAGAGATGTTGAACACAACGGAAGAAACAGCGAAAAATACGCTGTTCCGGGCCACGCGAAAGTTGCGGACGCAGTTAGCAGTAGTGCGATAACAAACGGTGGGCAAAGAAATGACTCGTTTCAATTTCGGGAGCAGGCCATGAAATGCGAAGATGCACAACAGTCGATTGTGCAATATATCTACGGAGAGATGTCCGATGCAAGCTGTCACAGCCTGGAACAACATGTTGCAGGCTGCCAGAATTGCCGCGGTGAACTTCAAGCCTATGAAGCGCTTCGCCAGGCCATGTCGTTGGCCCCTGCGGAAGAACCCTCCGCCAATTTTTTAGCGCAAAGCCGTGTCCGGCTCGATGCCGCCCTGGATCTGCTGCCTCCTCCAAGCCTCTGGATGCGATTTGAGACGGGGCTGTTCGGTTTTTTTGCCCAGGTACACGCGGCGCCTGGGATGGCGATCGCGGTGGCCGTCTTCGGGCTGGGCATTGGTGCAATCGGCGGACATTTCTGGATGCATGCGCATGGAAGCGATCCAATCTCGCAGGTCGCTTCGGCCGTTCCCGCAACTTCATCTGCCAGGGCAACGCTTGCCGCCACTGCGGTGCCTGTTGCCGTTGCAACTTCTGCCGCCCCTGTCGCCGCTGCCGCAAACACTGCCAGCCCGTCGGTTTTCAATGTGAGTAAAATTGTCCAGCACCCAAATACCAATATGGTGGAGGTCCACTTCAACACCATGGTGCCGGCTACGGTAGAGGGCTCCATCGACGATCCGGAAGTGCAAAAGCTGTTGTTGATGGCAGCGCAGAATCCTGCCGATCCGGACGTGCGGAGCCATTCCGTAGGTCTGCTGGCGGCGCAATGCAAGGTCGGACACTCTTGCAGTGATGAAACAGTGCGAACAGCGCTCATGGTGGCGTTGCGATATAACTCCGATCCAGCGGTGCGGCTGGAAGCGCTGCAGGGTCTGGAGCCGTATGTGGGGCAGGATGTACGCGTACGCGATGCCGTGCTGGAATCGCTGATGCATGATCCCAGCCAGCCGGTACGCAGCGATGCGTTGCAGATGCTGGAGCCGGTCCAGGCCGATAGCAGCGTACGAATGGTACTGCAGACGGTTTCGACGAGTGACAACAATCCCGCCATGCGTGAGGCCTCGTGGAAGTTATTGCAGACGATTCCGCCGACGGAATAATCTCATGTAAGAGCGCCCCTCGGATGGGAAACAGACTGGTAGCCAGGCCGTAGATCAATGGATGTAGATCAATCAATGGAATCGCCGCTGTAAACCGCCTGATAAAGCGCGGAGCAAAGTTACGGACTAGGCTGCAAAGAAGCTGCGTAAGCCTATCCGGTTGTGAATCTGGAAGCATGAAACAGTCGTCCTTTTCATGGAGTATTGCCTGCCTGGCACTGCTGGCTCTGCCGGTTGCAGCCGGACCGTATGCAATGGCGGCGCCACTCGGCATCAGCAGCTTGCACCGCCATAACGGATATCTCGGGGTAGATTTCGAAAACCTCACCAAGCAGCAAAAGGCGAGGCTCCACGTAGCCCCCGATGAAGGTGTGGCCATCGCCGCAGTGGACCACGACGCACCTGCCGGAAAGGCGGGACTGCGTAGCGAGGATGTCATCGTCCGATTGAATGGCAAGAAGGTTCAGCATGCCGAAGCCTTGATCGACGCCCTGCATGAAATGGATCCTGGGCAGACGGTCGTTCTGGATATCGTGCGCAATCAGAAGTCGATGGAAGTCCACGTGGTATTGGCGGACCGTCGCACTGTAGCGCAGGAAGCGTGGTCGCAGCGTTACACGGCTCCAGATCCAGAGGAAGAGGCCCAGGCGCAGACCGGCTTTTTCGGCGCTGTGCCGTCTGAAATCGACAAAACCTTCAGTTCCAATGGCGGCCTGATGAGTTATGTCCCCGGCACCGCTCCCTACACAGGCATTGAAGTCGACGTCTTGAATCCGCAACTCGCCCATTACTTTGGCCTGAAGAACGTACCCGGACTGCTTGTGAAGAGGATCGACCCGAACAGCCCCGGAATACACGCCGGCGTGGAGGCTGGGGATGTCATCTGTAGTGCCAATGACGTGCCGATGATCTCTCGCAGCAAGTGGAACCATGCGCTTCGTGAAAATCGTCACGCTGCCATCAAACTGAAAATCATTCGGAACAAGCGAACGCAGATCCTGATTCTGACCCTGGCCGCAAACAAATCCTGAGGGGCACCGCAGTCATTGTCACAGGGGCAGTCAGCGTCACAGCGGACGACCTGCAAAATTTAATCGTAACGCTCGAAATGGATTTGCTTGGCGTCCCAGCCCAGGTCCTTCCACTGCTTACGGTTGGTGGCAACCGTCTCATTCAAGCCGCAAATGTAGGCCTGCATCGGAGAATCACTCGACAACAATCGACCCCGGGTGCCGGGTCCTTCGCAGTCGCATCGCGAAGGGTGGGAAGGAAATCCATCCCGCAATCATAGCGGCCAACAGCGCCGTGCGCGTACGCAACTTGTCAATGCGGATCAGCGAGTTACACGACCAATAATCTGTGAAATGGGTTGTCACCGCCTATACTTCTCAAGACCTTAAACACGAGGTCTCCGAAGGTAGAGGCATCACTCATATAAGTTCGAGCTTTGCTGGAATCAGAAAATTGCACAAGAAGCTCTTTTTCCGCAAAATTCGTTGTTTTTAAAAATATTTCATACTGATCCAGTAATTTTTGAATCGCCAAGTGGGCCTGAGCCAAATAAGGCTGGGTTAGCAACCATTCCAATCGTTGGGTCGGAGTTATTGCTATCATGTTCAGAGCTTCTGACGGAGTGACGGTCTTTTGATCTACATAAACAGCAAGTAGATACAGCAACGCTGAATAGCAGGTCAGGAGGCGACTATGCTTCAGTTTGTAGTTCTTCAACTTTCCCTTTGCTTTTTCTTCAGTCGGCATCCGAGTAGTTCTCGCTTCGTAATTCACACAGAATGTCCGCCACAATCGAAGAATGTCATTTGCAAGGAACGCTGGCATAAAGTCCGTCTTGTGATCTTCATAGTCTCTCCAGTACGCAGCAATGACCTCCTCGGTAACTTCACGGTAGACGGTCGGTTCAAGAAGGGGCCGGCTTTCTAAGAGAAGCAGTAGGCGGGCGGTGAAAGTGTTTGTAACATCGTCTTCCGGCGTGCCCAGCGTCTTTGTAAGCTCATGAACGGAGTAATGTACGAGATATCGTCCAT
>JBDTBI010000540.1:0-3230 GCA_039924215.1 Acidobacteriaceae bacterium | reverse complement strand
CACGTATTTTCTCGACCGTCATGCTGGACGCGGTTGGACTGTGCTGCTGCAGTCGCCCAGCGCAGCCAATGACTGGACAGCGAAGATTTTCGTGGACGATCCGCAGCCAAGCGAAGATGTCTATCGTCTTGACCTGAAAGGGGCAGAGAATTGCGCCGTTCCTGTGCATTGAATGCATTGAAACACTCATTCTTTCGTAACGCCCTAGTTCCATGCTGGCTTTCGTCTGGCGATCTTTGGTCAATACAACCCAAACTAGTAGGACTCTCACTTTCCATGGAGTCGACGACCGTCTGGTGCGAGCGTTATTCAGTACGGAGCGATGTAACGGGATCGATATTGGCGGCCCGTCGCGCCGGTAGGTAGGTTCCAGCTGCAGCAAGCAGCGGCAGGATGAAGATTGCCGCGATCAGCACGGGCGGGTCATACTGCGAGGTGCGAATCAGTTCTCCCTTTGCCAGGCGTCCTGCAATAAAAGCTAAAGGAAGCCCGACGGCTACGCCCAAGAGCGCAAGCACACAAGCCTGACGCAGCACCATCCACATAACCTGGGCGCGGTTGGCGCCAAGCGCCATTCGTATGCCAATTTCCCGCCTGCGTTGCGAAGTGATGAAAGACAGAACACCATAAATGCCGATCAGCGAAAGCAGTAACGCAGCAACTGCGAAGGCTCCGAAAAGCGCTAAGGAAAATCGTGCTCCGGCATAGCCGTACATGTCGAGCATTTGGCGCACGCTCATCGCATCGACGATCGGCTGGTTTCTATCGATGGAATAAATGGTCTGGCGCACGGAATTCATCAGACCATCGGCGGGTAGCGCTGTCGATACGATTAGAGTGTCGCCGATGGGGGCTACCGTGTAGGGGATGAAGATTTGCGGATAATCCTGAGGGAGGGTCGCAAACATGGGGATATTGTTCATGACCCCGACGACAATGAAAGCATCATTTTTCAGTTTGGTCTTGCCGTCAGGCATAAATTCCGGCAGGCGGACGGTCCTACCCAGGACGTTTTCTCCGTTGAAATAACGTTTTACGAAGTTCTCGGTGACAACGATTTCATGGGACTGATCTGCGATTTCTCGCGCGTCCAGGAAGTGGCCCTGAATCATTCTGCGGCCTGCAATCGAAAGATATTCCGGGTCGGTGAGATGAATGAGTGTGATGCGATTATCAACCGGACGTGAGCCTATCTGCACATGGACGGCGCGGCGACCCGCAAATGGAAATGAATCATCGACAGTTGCCGTTTTTACGCCGGGAAGACTCCGGATCTCATTGAGAAGCTCGCGGAAAAAACGGATGTGGGCGTCCGGCGTGGGATACTGCTGATCGGCAAGCGGAATACCCATTTGCGAGAGTGTGGTCCGGAGAGAAGGGAACGGGCGCGCTCTCGACGGCCATTAGAGAGCGGATCATCAGTCCGCCAAGCATCAACAAGGCCAGCGATAACGCGATCTCCGTAACCACGAAGCCACTCAGTAGGGTGCGCTGGGCTCGGCTGCCGGAAGAGCGTACGCTGTTCAGTGCCGCAGCCAGTCGAGGGTTGGCGGCGTGCCAGGCGGGTGCGAGTCCGAGGAGGAGAACCGTGAAAAGGGCGATCCCAATGGAAACGAGCAAGACCGGCAGATTCAGAGTAACGACCGCTTCCGCTGGAATGGTTTCGGCTGGAATGATGCGCAGCGCGGTTTGCAATCCCAGGTAGGCAAAGGCCAGCGCCACAGGCATGGAAATCAATGCGAGTACCAGCGATTCGGTGAGTGCGTAGCGCGTTAGGCGCAGGCGGGACGCTCCCATGGCGGCGCGAAGGACAAACTCGTGTTCCCTGTGGACAGCGCGGGCAAGCAGCAGACTGGATACATTCACGCTGGCAATCAGCAGCAGAACAAAGACGGAGCCGAGCAGAAGATAGAGCGTACCAGCCAGGCTGGACTGGAACATCTGATCGAAGGGCATGATGCCGACGCGGATGTCTTTGGGAAACGCATGGGGATCGATTTTTGAAAAGTCGCGGAAGATCGGTTGCAGTTCAGCCCTGGCCTGAGCATCGGTGACGCCGGGTTTCAGGCGTCCCACTAAAGCGAAATAGCGCTGCCCCTGAACCTCGCGGTTATTCGTGATCTGGATGGTAGATAGACGTCGCCTCCGCGCCAGAGGAAACGCGGAGGCATGATGCCGATCACGGTGCGCGGGTGCCCATTGAGCGTGAGTACGCGGCCGAGAATAGTTTTCTTTCCGCCATAATGCGACTGCCAGTAGCGGTAGCTCAGCAGGGCAACCTCTCCGTGACCGGGAAGAAGGTCAACCTCTGTGCTGGCGCGCCCCAGCATCGGCTGCACGCCCAGAACGTTGAACGTATCGGGTGTGATGTAATTGCCCCGCAGGCGCTGTGGCTCGGAGCCTCCGGTGAGGACAACGTCGCTAATCGTAGACGCGGTAATACCGCTGAAGATGTCGGTCTTCTGTTTAATTTCGTTGAATTGCGCAGGGGTATATTCGTTCCAGTTACACTCCGGCCATTGAGAAGAACACAGTTTCGGCGTGACAAGGGTGTGGACACCTTTGTAAGGGAATGGATCGATGAGCACCCCATACGCAACGCTGAAAACTGCGGTGGTGGCGCCGATGCCGAGGGCCAACGTCAAAATTGCGGTAAGCGCGAAGCCTGGATTCCGCCGCAGTTGTCGAACCGCATAGCGAAGGTCCTGCAAGGCTATCCTGGGCCATAGACGCTTGAAGAAGTCAAGGAATGTATCCATCACTTTTCCTGTACGTCGTGCAGGCTGCGAAAGTTCCAGGCGGGATTGCTTGTGGCCACGTTCCTTGGTGCCGGGAGGGGGGGTCGAACCCCCATGACCTTGCGATCGGCGGATTTTGAGTCCGCTGCGTCTGCCAGTAACTTCTTTTACATCAGCGAGATAATCATATCACTCTAGAAGCTGTGTAAGAAAATGTGCAAATTTTTACCTGTTTTCTACGAGAATCGGCTTCAGCCGGATTGATCTTGGGAAGGTGGGAGATGGTGGCCGAGGTCGGACTTGAACCGACATGAGGTTGCCCCCGGCAGATTTTGAGTCTGCTGTGTCTGCCAATTTCACCACTCGGCCATCATCAAGATTGTATAGCAGGGGTCGGCTGAGCGTCGTCTTTATCTAACGCTCAATCCTTGCGATAGCTCCATGCCCACAGACTGAGACTTGATCTTTTCGCCTAGCTCCTGCTGCGAGAGT
>JBDTBI010000539.1:0-7842 GCA_039924215.1 Acidobacteriaceae bacterium | reverse complement strand
GATGCCGTAGCCGCATTTACGGGGTGGATCGCCTACCTCGACCTCGAATTCACGCGTCATCTCAATCCGGAACTGCGCAGCGAAATTGTCCGTGACGAACTGCACCAGCTTTACATGGGCCATGCGTACGCCGGCAAACTGAATTCCACCATGGTGACAGAGCAGGGTTTGGCCGTGCTCCAGTTCACGCTGGATCCGCGCAATGCCACGTTGGAACCGGAATACTATGGCGATATCGATGTGGAAAAATATGCGGTCATCAAGCCGCTTATCTGGTTCTGGCAAATGTTTGATCGCTCCCCCGTGGGCCTGAACCAGTGGCTTGGATTTCGCTTTCGTGCCATGCTGGGCCGGCACATTTTCCGGCACCTGGGCCAGAACGTGACGTTTTTTCATGGCGTCGAGTTCACCTTCGGCTACAACCTGACAATTGCCGACAACTGCATCCTCCACAAAAATGTTCTGCTCGACGATCGCAACGAACTCTTGATCCCGGAAGGCTCCTCCATCTCCGATTCCACAAGGGTTTCGTCCCATACCTACAACGACGGCATTGTTCCCAATGGCACTGTCCAGGCCCTCGCAGATTGAGCCTGGACATTCGCAAATCCTTCGTCACTCTCAAAAGCCACGAACCGCTGGGCTCCTCGCACTCGCGTGCTACCATCGGCAAGAACGCATGAATTTACACGTCGTACTCATCATTTTTCAAATCGTCGTCTTGTTGTTTGCCATCAGCCTGCACGAGGCGGCGCACGGCTGGATGGCCTGGCGGCTGGGCGACCCAACGGCAAAGATGCTGGGCCGGGTAACGCTGAATCCAATCAAGCACATCGATCCGTTCGGCACCATCCTGATTCCGTTGCTGTGTGTCTACGCGGGGTTCCCTTTGATCGGCTGGGCCAAGCCGACGCCGGTAACGACACGCAACTTCAAGAACATCAAACGAGACGACATTCTTACCACGCTTGCCGGCCCGGCCAGCAACCTGCTAACCGCGATCGCCGCAACCATCATCCTGCTGATCCTGAAGTTTGTGAACCCAACCACGGTCGTGTCTGCCATGATGGCCGCACAGTCAGGCATGATCGAGCCCAGCATCATGAACGCGAGCCCGGCGCTATTTCCGCTCACCATGCTGCTCTACTACGCCGTTCTCATCAATTTGATCCTGATGGCCTTCAACCTGATTCCGCTGCCGCCGCTCGACGGCAGCCACGTCGTGCGCCATATGCTGCCGTACAACTGGCTGCGCGTATACGATTCCATCGGAATCATCGGGCTGATTCTGATCTTCTTTTTTGGTGCGCGCTTTATCGGCATGATCGTCAGCCCGATGCTGCTAATCTTCAACCACATCCTGCTCAGCATGTAGCCAATCGCGTTTCAGCTTTGCCGCAATTCTTTCGTCCCGAACCCCATACTTTCGATACCATTGAACAATCGGTCACAGAACAATCAATCACGATTAGGACGAATTGGAGCAATTGGCGGACGCGCCAGGGACAATCTACACACCATGACGGAATCCATCCAATCCGCGCCGAGCAGCGGACACCTCAAGCGTGTCCTCAGCGGCATGCGCCCCACAGGCAAGCTGCATCTCGGCAACTACATGGGCGCGCTCTACAACTGGATCCGCCTGCAGGACCAGTATGAGTGCTATTTCTTCGTCGCCGATTGGCACGCGCTCACCACGGATTACGCCGACACCTCCAACGTGAAACAGAACATTCTCGACGTAGCGCTCGACTGGCTGGGTGCGGGCCTCGATCCGGAGCGCTCCACCCTGTTCATCCAGTCCTGGGTGCCGCAGCACGCGGAACTGCATCTATTGTTTTCAATGATCACGCCGCTCGGCTGGCTGGAGCGTGTGCCCTCATACAAGGAGCAACAGCAGCAGATCGGCGATGTCGCGGCGGGGGGCAAAGACCTCAGCACCTACGGCTTCCTCGGCTATCCCTTGCTGCAATCCGCCGACATTTTGATCTATCAGGCCGACCTCGTTCCAGTTGGTCAGGACCAGGTAGCGCACGTCGAACTGACGCGGGAAGTAGCGCGAAGATTTAATCATTTTTATTCAGCGAAGCCGGTCGTCCTTCCTGAGCCCCAGGCACTGCTTACGCCATCTCCAAAGGTCCCTGGCACGGATGGCCGAAAAATGTCGAAGAGCTATGGCAACACCATCCAACTCACCGATCCGGAACCTGTCATTCGCCAGAAGCTGAAAACCATGGTTACAGACCCGGCGCGGATTCGCCGCTCCGATCCCGGCAATCCGGATGTCTGCCCGGTCTTCGATCTGCACAAGATCTTTTCCTCGACCGAGACCCAGCAAAAAGTCCGCCAGGGCTGTACTACCGCGGGCATTGGCTGCATCGAATGTAAAAGCTGGCTGGCCGACAGCGTGGTCGCCGAACTCGCGCCACTCCAGGAGCGCCGCCGCACGTTTGAAGCCCGTCCAGCACACGTCTGGGAGATTCTTGATGAGGGATCTTCGCACGCACGGACCCGGGCTGACGAGACCATGCGACAGGTGCGTGACGCCATGCATCTGACACAAATCGAAACGTCTCCGGCTGGCACAGCACATGACTGAGTCAGAACAATTCAAGGCTGCTTCGGAAGAAACAACCGACGGCACGGGCAACGAACGAATCGCGCAGCAACATGCGGATGCGCCTCCCGCTGCCGAAACGTCAGCCGAAATTCCTCAGGAATCTCCCGCGCAGCTCGACCTACCCGTTGATCCCCCCTTCGCTTCGGGGTCGGACCAGAAAAAGAACCTGGACAGAGCGGAGAAAGCCGCCGCACGCGCCGCCGAAAAGAGGGCCGCCCAAGAGGAGGCGAACACCTTTCCCTTCGCCGTCACCGTTGGCCAGGTGTACGACGGCCCGCTCGATCTTCTTCTCGACTTGATCCGCAAGCAGGACATCGACATTTACGACATCCCCATTGCCAAAATCACCGGACAGTTCCTGGCCTATGTCGAAACCCTGAAGGAATCGGACGTCGATAGTGCTGGCGAGTTCATCTACATGGCCTCCCTGCTGATTCATATCAAAAGCAGGATGCTTCTGCCGCGCAAAACCGATGGAGTTCCAGACTCACAGGAAGACGATCCGCGCCGTGAATTGGTCGAGCGGCTGCTCGAGCATCAACGCTTTAAGAATGCCGCGCAGATGCTTCTGCAGAAGCAAATGCTCGAAGAGTCTTCGTGGACGAATCCCGCCATCCGTGAATTTCAGAACGATGCCGGCACGGAGCCAGAGATTGACGCCGATACTGTTGATTTGGTCCGGGTTTTTCGAGACATTCTCGACCGCGCCCGGCAAAGGCCGGTGTTAAATGTGAATGAAGAGGCGGTCACAGTGGGACAGATGATCGATTATGTCCGGCGCAGACTCGTGATGGAAGATCGCCCTGTCGGGCTGCGGCGGCTGTTGCAGCATGTGCAGTCGGAGCGTGCGCTGATCTGCACCTTCCTCGCCTTGCTGGAATTGGTTCGGCTGCAAGCCATCCTATTGCGCCAGACAAACAGCTTCAGCGAGATTTACATCAAGAAACACGAGAACTTTGAATCCGTCATGACGGAAGGTCGCGACGACTGGCGTTAAAGCCAGACATGTCGACGATTGGTATGCTGGAGATTCCTGAAGTCCAATGAGCTTACAAGCAAAAATCGAAGCAGTCATTTACGCAGCCGAAGAACCGGTCACTCTGGCGCAGTTGGCCGCGATCTTTGCGGACGAGGCGCTCGCGGCCAGGTCTACGTCCGATCTTCCTTTCGAAGCCGCACCGCCAGAGGCCGAAGATGCCTCGGAGCAAGATGCCGCACCCGCACCTGCGCAGACAGAACAGACCCCATTGCCGCTGGAGGATGCCGCAGCACGCAAGCAGGCAAAGCTGCGGGAACGCGAGGCGCGGCTGGCCGTACAGCAAATTGTCGAGGAACTGATTGCGGAGTATGCCAAGGGCGAACGCGGCATGGAAATCCGCGAAATCGCCGGCGGCTATCGCATGGCAACCAAGGCCGAATACCACGATGCCGTCCGTTCCTTCGTGAAAATTCTGAAGCCCCAGATGAAGTTGTCCCTGCAGGCTCTCGAAACTCTCGCGGTTGTCGCCTATAAGCAGCCCGTAACAGCACCGGAGATCAGCGAGATCCGCGGTGTCGATACGTCAGGCGTTCTGGGCGGCTTGATCAGCCGCAAACTGATCACTACCGCTGGGCGCAAGCAAGTGATCGGGCGCCCAATCCTCTATAAAACCACGAAAGAATTTTTGCTGCGTTTCGGCCTGAAAGATGTGAGCGAACTGCCCAGCATGGAAGAGTTTGAGAAAATGGCCGCCGATATGGCCGAAACCGATGCAAGCGATATGGAGGCCATGCCAACCGAATCCGCAGCAGACGCTGGTGCGGAGCCTGAGTCACCATCTCCCTCCGCAACAGACACAGTTACAGAAGAGGGTGTCTCGCAGGAAACCGATTCGGAAGCGCCTGGATTAGAGCCGTGAAACAAAAGCAAAAAATAGATTCACCCGGAATCGCAGAGAGCGAAGGCGAGCCCACAGCACGCCCGAACCGAAACCCTGAACGCCTGCAAAAGGTTCTTGCCAGCGCCGGAATCGCATCTCGCCGGAAAGCAGAGGAATTCATCCTGCTAGGTCGCGTCCAGGTGAACGGGCAAATCGTTACCGAGCTTGGCAGCAAAGCCGACCCCGTCCACGATCACATCCGTGTCGATGGGAAATTAATTCACCCGGTGGTCGAATTCCGCTACTACATGCTGAACAAGCCGAAGCAATTTGTCACTACCGTCAGCGATCCCCAGGGACGCCCTACAGTGATGCAGTTTTTTTCGCACTTGAAGCTGCGCATGTTCCCCGTTGGCCGGCTCGATTATTACAGCGAAGGCCTGTTACTGGTGACGAATGACGGTGAGCTGGCGAACGCCCTCACCCGGGCGGCCTCCCACGTGCCAAAAACCTATCTGGTCAAGGTAAGCGGCGTGCCCAGTGAAGATGCCCTGAATGCGCTGCGACGAGGCGTCTCCATTCCTCTCGGCGACTTTGAGCCTGCCTCCGGATATAGGGGCCGCGAGGGTCGAGTGCGCACCGCACCCGCCACGGTTCGGCTGTTTCGCCAGGGGGAGAATCCGTGGTATGAAATCAAGATCACGGAAGGCCGCAATCGTCAGCTACGGAAAATGTTTGAAGAGGTCGGCCATCATGTGGAAAAAATTCGCCGCGTGGAATATGGACCTCTCGTGCTGGATCTGCCACCTGGCGAAAGCCGCGAACTAACCCTCCAGGAAGTACGGTCCCTCTATCACGCGGCTAAGTTGTCTTCCCCGAGTGTCGGAACCGCACGCTCCAAGACAAAAACGGGACCACGTTCGCGCTCCGATCAACGACCAGAATTGTCTCCAGAATCTTCTTCGCGCATCCCTCGCAAATCCTCCGCAGACCGCAAGTCAGGCAAACGAAATCCCTCGCGCGTACGCTGAGACCGCGAGTTGTCCCTTGTGGAGCTTATTCCGCTACAGGATTGGCGGTAACGGGAACAGTCTGGTTTCCGGTCGCGCCGGTTGTCGGCACCAGGCCGATAAAGGCCAGTGCAGTCGCCGGCATCAGCGCGAAAGCGAATGGCAGAAAGATGCGCACTTCATCGAGCAGCCCAACCGTCGCCCACAATGCCAGATACAGCAGCGAGCTGACCAGCAGCATCACCGTGACTGGGCCAGGGCGAGTGCGCTTTCTGAAAATCAAGCCCAATAGACACCAAAACGGGAGCAGTGCCAGCAGCATCGTCAGCCACATCTCCGGATGGACATTGGCCACCAGCTGAATGACGCCCTCCGGACCATACTTCGCGTTTGGAAATCGCAGAACCATCAGATACAGTTGCACGCAACCCGCCGCCAACGCTGCCAGCAGGCTCGTGACAGCCTGCCAGGCTCTGCCCAGCGGAATCGCGGCTTGTCTGTTGAACAGGATTGCCAGAAAAAATCCAGCATGCAGCACCACCGCTACATCCGCCCGGATGAATCCCTGCACCCAGCCCAGACACAGGAGCAGGAAGCAGGCCAGCAACCTGCTCCGCACCATCTCTCCGCACACAAGCGCCACACTCAACGTGACGAACAAGATGGAGGGAATCGTTTCTGCCGACTGAAACCAGTGTCCCCAGACGAGATAGTATTCCGCGAGGAACAGCACTCCTGCAATTGCCAGCCATCGTGTAGTCGCGGATGCTGCCTTATAGCCCTCAGAATTTCTAAGAATTCGCAGGACGATCCAAAGAGACAGCCCCAAACACACCACATCCATCAGCGTCAGCGCATCATACGGCTTCAGATGGAACCACCGATTCAGCCACCGCACCACAATCCAGACGCCGATCCGGTATTGCCAGGGTGCCTGGATACCGCCTGAAAAATACAGCTTCCAACCGTCTGGATGAACCAGGTATTTTTCCCGATAGATGCTCCAGTCCAAGAGAGCATAGGACAAACTGATCGCCCACACAAAGAGTTGGAGCAACGCCGTCCCTGATGCAGAATCACGCAACTGCATGCCTCTGCTCTCGGATGAAATGGGCGATCCATCGGGACTGGAATTCGGACTTCTCATTGCGAACCTCTTGGAAATATCTGGTACAGCACAATACCGGCTTCGCGAGAGCGATCCAAATCCGGGAATGCGGCTCTTCCCACGATGCGCCGATGGGCAGCCACCGTTTCTCTTCGAGCTTGTGGCTGACTCGTCCAGTCCAGGAACCAGCTGGGATGATACACATCCAACTTTTGCGCAAGCGGCATCGCACCATCGCTATCCATGGCGGCAATGCCACCGCTTAGCAAAGAGATTTCTCCTGCCCCGCGACCTATCAACAAGTCGCTTTCTTCCGGATCGGCCTCATGCTGTGTCTCTATTATCCGTTTGATCTTCATGCTCGCATCGACAAGGCTATATCGTGGATGCGCCACATATTCGCCAATCATTGCAAGGTTCCACAAGACGGAGACAGCAACGCAGACACTCACAGCCATCGCGATGCGCCGTTTCTCTTGCCACAACCATTCCACAAAGATCAGCGCCAGCCAGATCGTGGGAACGATAAGAGTAACAAAATAGCGTGGCGGGCCATCGTAGTGAAACGCGATGAATGCCGCATATCCGGCTTCCCATAGAAGCGCCGTCACAAATAAGGTGTCACGCCAGAAAAAACGCAACTTCCAGGCTGCCGCAATCAAAGCTGCCAGCGCCAACGGAAACAGTACCGGGTCGACCCAGGTTCCACGGAAGAAAAACCGCAATAGGCGTACCGGGAAATGTTCTATCTGCCATAAAGGTCTCAGCGCAAAAATAACCGCAGCGTCCGACGTGTAATGCAGGAACCAAATCAATTTCGCAGTACCCAACAGCACCAGTACGGTTCCCAGAACAGTCCCCAGCAGCTTCCACGTCCCGCCGCGATCAGTCGTGCGATTCGTTGCCCAGATGGGATAAAGCACCGCAGGCAACACAAATGGCCCGGTCGTTTTGGTCAGCGTCGCCACAACAAACACCACGCCGACAACTGCAGCCAGAACATAGTTTCCCGGTCGCGTCCTGCCCGCCAGATACATCGCACGCAACAGGAACAGGACAAACGACGGCTCAAGAATCGCGAGCCGCCCAAAGAAAACTCCGAGAGCATTAGCGGCAATTAGAAACGCGGTGCAGCACGCGAACTTTTTGGACCGATATTGGCGCACAACCGCGTAGGCCAGCAGGACACTCAACCACGTACAGAAGACAGCCAGCGATCGTGCAGCGGTCACGCTGATCCCCGTA
>JBDTBI010000538.1:0-2849 GCA_039924215.1 Acidobacteriaceae bacterium | reverse complement strand
GACCAGCGCGAAGGCCGCCAGCAGCCACGGGTGATTTTTCTTCAGGCCGCAATAGCGGACCTTGGTAAATCCAAACACTCGCTTCAGGATGCGAAAGGGCCACTCCGCCTTCGACCGCACCCGCGCCTTGGTGCGGTTCTTTCTTCGTTGTACCTCTTCCATGGGCCGTTCCCCATCCCGTCCACAATGAAATCCATCGCCCACTCCTGGTTGGTCGCGTCAGCCGTGCCGAGGCGATCCGATCGCGCATCAGCCGCTTTAAGTGCCGGTTCTCGTCTCCCATCTGCTACCGCCGCGATCCTCGCTCACGTACATGCCGCCGAACTTCGCGCGACTAGCAATTTTGCGACCGTCGGGCAGGAGGTGGTTCATGGCTAGAGAGGTCAGACGACCGCAGCTATCTGGCAGCCATCCCGCGAAGCGATGATGACAGGCAAGGTTCCTCAGCACAGTGGTGCGCTCGGCTTCGATTCGATCAACCGTGGTGACGGAGTGACGTGCTTCTTTCCGCCTATGAATCCGCGTATGGAGTGGTCCATGTGGTCAAGTGTGATGAACAGGAGATTTCGTGGCCGATCTGATTTTGCCAACTCGGGTAGCGCCTGCGATATAGACTTGGCGATAATGGCTGCGCCCGGTTGTTCACGAATCTATGGGAGTGAATTGCGAGGGCATCGAGTGACCCAAAAAGCTGCTGCTGATCAGCTTTTGCACGCCATCTATCCTGCTGCCGGTGGGTGCCATGCGAACAACTCCGCTCGTAACCGTTCGACGGTCGCATTGTGGTCCGGCCGATCGGCCAAATTGAGCATTTCTTCCGGATCCGAGCGAAGATCGTACAGTTCGTCGATGTCATGGACCCAATACGTGTATTTGTAGTCTCCATCGCGGACCATATACTTCGCGTTATGGTTGCCAAGCCCGTACTCAGCAAAGACGGGGCCATAGTTCGCGCGGGAATCAGGTTGCCGCACCAGAGAGGCAAAACTCTTACCGTCGCTCGGCCCCGAAAGCGGTACTCGGCACAGATCGGCCACGGTTGCAGCAAGCGAGACGAGGCTAAGCGGCGTATCGCACAGAGCTGGAGTCCCTCCAGGAACCTTGATCGTCAGCGGGACGCCACAGGACCCTTCGTAGAACTGGAATTTTTGCCAGAGTCCCAGATCGCCGAGCATTTCCCCGTGGTCTGCTGTGTAGACGACTATCGTGTTCCGGTCCAGGCCTAATCGGCTCAGGGCGTTCAGCACCTGCCCCGCACAATCATCCATCTGCGCCAGATTGCCATAATAATATGCCACTCTCTTACGCGCTTCGGCTGCATCTTTCAGCTCTGGCGTTCCAGGACAATCCTCGATACGGCGGCAAACCTCCTTCGGCAGATGCTTCAAGTCCGCCTTGCCCCAGGTCGGCGAGAGCTTCATCTGTTCTGGGTGGAACATCTCTGCAAACCGCTTTGCCGGCATGAACGGAGCATGCGGCTTCAGAAACGAGGATACGAGAAAAAAGGGTTCATTCTCGCGGGCGAAGTGTTCGAGAAAATGAACTGATTCCCGAGCGACAAAATTATCGAAGTGGTCTTCCTCCGCCATTTCCGAAACCTTCCCAACTGAGCACGGGGCCAATCGATTGTCCAATTTTCGATGTCCTTTCCATGGATCGCCGCCTTTTTGCCAGAGACTTTCAATCTGCGGCAACCCCGCTCCGGAGTTGCGCGCGGCCAGCTCGTCTGCATACAACTGGACCCGCGGCCCCAAATACTGGCACCAGTCATTAAACTCCAGGTGGTAATTGAAACCGTGGGTTTGTGCATCCATGAAGTGCATTTTCCCGATCAGAGCGGTCATGTAGCCCACTCTGCTGAATTGATCGGCGACGGTTTTGTGTTTGAAGGGATATGGCGAGCTGTCTCCGCTCGTTTTGAGTACGCCGCGACTTAGTAAGTTGTTTGTATAGAGTCCTGTCATCATGGACGCCCTGGAAGGCGCGCACACGGGATTGGTGCAATAGGCATTCGTGAAGCGAATGCTCTCGCGGGCCAGGCGATCGAGGTTTGGCGTTACAGCTACAGAATCCCCAGCCGCTCCCATGCAACTGCGTTTATGCTGGTCCGACATCAAAATCAGCACATTGGGCCTGGAATCTACCGGAGAACCGTCAGATTCCAGGGCTTGGACACCCATTGCATCCGTAGCGGCGTCGGCATGCATGCCTGCAGCGCCGAGTGTGGTAGCGGCGAGGGACAGGAATTTTCTTCTGTTCATGGCTTATTCCGATCCCTGTTCCCAGTGAAAGAAGTATCGCTGCACGGATGAACTGTAGGCAAGTTGCCAGGTTTTTGAACTGCCCTGAAGTTTGTTCACATGTTCGCCGCAGCTTTGTGGCAGGTTCCAATACCGACATTTAGCAGCGACCCACTCTGGCGGTGAATAGCTAGCTTCTCTTGAACATTTTTACGCGTATTTTCAGGCCGTGAATACGTTATTCACGGTGATTTGACCCGTGAACTTCGGGTGTGAGAAACTTGCGCCACCGATGGTACAGGCTCCGTCCATTCCGCATATTCATGGTGCAATGCAGGGCGATCCTCGATGGGTACTTGTTCAGCGGGTAGTGTCCAGCAAACACTTCAGCACCTCGTCGCGGTTACGAGAATTTTTGCTCTATGTGGGACAATGTGCAATTCTCGGTTCTCCCGAGGCTGCAACCGAGCAGCAGATCGGCATCCATGTTTTTCAGCGCCCTCCTGGTTATAACTCAAATGAAGACAGCATTGTCCGTACCCATGCCCGACTGCTACGTCAGAAACTGGGCGAATACTTTACGGGGGAAGGCGCGGCCGAAGAAGTAAT
>JBDTBI010000537.1:0-4426 GCA_039924215.1 Acidobacteriaceae bacterium | reverse complement strand
GTGTCGTCACACGGTTGGGGACAACCTGGAATCGATTTGCCTCCGGCAGCTTCTTCTCCCGAAAAGCTGTTTGTACCGCAGACCCCAAGAATTGCGCCTATGCATGACGTTGCACTATATATTGTGGTATTGACTCAACCATGTCAACACAAAAGAACAAATTCATTTCACTTTTTTGGGTTGGCGCATCGGAGCACACTTGGGCACGCAAGCGTATCTTGACCATAGTGATCATCACTCGTGCTCATCGTCACACCGTAGGAGAGGTTCTTCGCGAATATGCTGGCCCAACAAAGTATCCATGCTCGTCGTTGCCGCACGAAGCCGCGTAAGGGATGGCCGTGTGCGTTTCTTAGGATTCTCACGAACACTGCGCTCACGTTGAGCGCGCTTCTCTTCGTGTTTTCTGGATGCTCCGTGCAGGAGCATAAGAACGGCGATGCGGAGAACCTGCGGCTGCACACGCCGATTGGCGGCGTGGACGTCCGCACAAACGACGTTCACAGCGCCGATTTTGGCCTGCCGGTCTATCCAGGGGCGGTCGAATCCGGCCACCAAGGCGATGATTCCGGATCGGCGGACATTCATATGAGCTTTGGCAAATGGCGTCTGCATATAAAAGCGATTGGATATCAAAGCAAGGATCCGGAAGACAAACTCGTCGCATTTTATAAAAACTCCATGGCCCAGTATGGAGATGTGCTCACCTGCAAGGACAAGGTGGCACTGGGACAACCGACCAGAACCAGTCAGGGACTTACCTGTGCCAATGACCACGAATACGATCTCAACGTGGACACATCCAAGAAGCATCTGAGAATTTCGACTCCGGAAATTTCAGGCGCGATCAAGCTACTCGCCGGCTCGCCGGAAGACCAGCACATCGTTGAGTTCAGCCCTACATCGGATGGAACCAAATTTTCCATGGTAACGATCCAGTTGCCACATAAAAACCAGACAGACTAGAGCAGAAGCAGGGCTGCTGGAAGGCGCGAAGAGTTTCTCAACGGACATTTCCCTCAAAGGAGAGGCTCACGCACATACGTTCGGAACAGGACGCTTACCCCGCTTCTGAACTATCTGGCTCCAATGAGATAGACGCAGCACCGGCGAGGGGCGTCCATCGCCGCCCCACATGATTGCGGCGAACGCCGTGGTAGTTTAGCTTCAACATATGGGCACCGTGTGTCATCGCTGCAGCGCAACGCTGGAACCGGAAGCGAATTACTGTCTGGAGTGCGGCGCGCCTCAAATCCGCTATGTGGCTCAGGAGGCGGATGTCGAGCTTGCGGCCGCCGGGACCGGCTCCACCCCGCAGGCAACAGCAAAGAATCCGGGCAATCTCATCTCCTGGAAGATGACGATACAGATCGCTGCTCTGGTCGCGGTAGGCGTGGGTGTTCTATGCGCTTTGCTGGCGGCGGGAAGCGTCCTGTGGGTTGCCGCTGGAGCGATGGCTGTTGTTGGAATCTACCATCGACGCAGGCCCAAGACTCCGTTGAGCCCGCGCATCGGGGCCCGTGTCGGCGCTCTCGTAGGCCTCATGGTGGCAGCAGTCGCCCTGGCTGGAAACGCAATCCTGCTGGTCGTCCAGCGATATGGAATGCACCAGGGAAACCAGATCGACACACAACTGACGACAATTGTGAAGCAGGCTGCAGCCCGTGCTGGAACGATGGACCCAAAGGCCCCTGTCACGGCATTCGCAAATTTCTGGCTGTCCGCTGAAGGCCGCGTCGGCCTGATCCTGCTGACGATGGCATTCTTGTCGGTGCTGATTGTATTGTTTGCGATCGCAGGCGGCGTTCTTGGAGCCCAGATCTACCGGCCGTCGCGAAGCAACAAGGCCCTTCCCTGATTCTCCAGCAACGATCCTTCTGCAACGATCCTTCCGCAACCGCTTCCCTGATCAGTGAGACGCGCAGCACAGCCCGGCGACAAAACCGAGCCTCTGGAGAGTTATGCCTCCGTGCCATGGCATTTTTTGAATTTCTTGCCGGAGCCGCATGGGCAAGGGTCGTTGCGGCCAACCTTTTCACCGATCCGGCGCTGGACCGATTCGCCTGAAGACTCGCCGCCTCCAGCCATACGGGCCTGTTGCAGCTCACGCTTCTTGCGGCGATGGAATTCTTCTTCCAGCGAGTCGATGGTAGTGGAAGGCGCTCGCATGGGAATCGATATGGCGGGAGCAACACCGTTCGACGATCCTCCATTCCATACCGCACCATCCAGCGCGATTGCGGATTCACCCTGTCCCGGCTCACTCGCGATGGCGGAGCCACCGCTATACACCACCGATTGCGGACGTTGGCGTGCAGGTATGGAGATCTCTTTCCCATCCGACCCCATGATCTGCATGCGGAACAGGAAGCGCACAGTGTCTTCCTGGAAGCGCGTCATCATGGCTTCAAACGCCTCGTACGACTCGCGCTTGTAAGAAATTAGCGGGTCCTGCTGCCCATAGCCGCGCAGGCCGATGCCTTCCTTCAACTGGTCCATCGCCAGCAGGTGGTCTTTCCAAAGGCCATCCAGCACGCTCAGCATGATCATGCGCTCGTGATAGCGCATGGCCTGCTCTCCAATAATGTTCTCCTTGGCGTCGTACCGCTCTTTCAGGCGTTCCAATATCGTTTCGCCCAATTCGTGGCGATTTAAGTCCGAAACGTGCACGCCCTCGGCGGATAGATCCAGGCCAAATTGCGTCAACGCCTGTTCCTGCAGTGCCTTCACGTCCCACTGGTCCGGATGCAGATTGTCCGGCGCATGCACATCGAGAAGGCTGCTCAGGATATTGCAAACGTAATCGTCCGTGATCAGTTCTTTTTGATCCAGGCCTTCCAGCAGCCGGCGTCGCATTCCATAAACGGCCTCGCGCTGCTTGTTCATCACATCGTCATATTCCAGCACGTGCTTGCGAGATTCGAAATTCTGCCCTTCAACAGCCTTCTGCGCCGCCTCAATGCGCCGCGTAATCAGTCTGGACTCAATGGGAACACCCTCTTCCATGCCCAGGCGTTGCAGCAGATTGGAAACCCACTCCTTGGCGAAGATGCGCATCAGGTCATCTTCCAGTGACAGGAAGAACCGCGACGCTCCAGGGTCGCCCTGGCGTCCGGCACGGCCACGCAACTGGTTATCGACGCGGCGGGACTCATGCCGTTCCGTTCCCAGAATAATCAAGCCGCCGGCTGTCAACACATCCTCGCGCTCAGCCGCCGCCTGCGCGGCAAACCCGGCATGCACCTCGTTCCAGTCTGCTTCAGGAGTTTCAAATTCCTGGCCTTGATAGTAAAAACGCAACATTCCTGCGGCCGCTGTCGGCGCAATTTTCCCTTCCGCCGTACTCACCGCTCGAGCGCGATTTTTTTTCACCAGTTCCTGCTTGGCCAGGAATTCCGGGTTGCCGCCCAGCACAATATCCGTGCCGCGGCCAGCCATGTTGGTGGCGATCGTCACCATGCCCAGATGTCCGGCCTGTGCGACGATTTCCGCCTCGCGTTCATGGAACTTCGCGTTCAGGACCACGTGCCGTACGCCCTTGCGCTGCAGAATCTGCGACAGCAATTCCGACTTTTCAATGGAGGTCGTGCCCACCAGGACAGGCTGCTTGGTTTCATGCAGACGAGCAATCTCATCTGCAACCGCAAAATATTTTTCTTTCGCGGTGCGAAACACCACGTCTGTATTGTCGATGCGCCGCATCGGCATATTGGTGGGAATCACCATCACTTCGAGCTTGTAAATCTTTTCAAACTCAGCGGCTTCCGTGTCGGCGGTACCGGTCATGCCGGCAAGCTTCTTGTACAAGCGGAAATAATTCTGGAAGGTGATCGTCGCCAGCGTCTGGTCTTCTCGCCGAATGTTGACGCCTTCTTTGGCTTCAATCGACTGGTGCAGGCCGTCGGACCAGCGCCGGCCCGGCATCAAACGCCCGGTGAACTCATCGACGATGATGATTTCGCCATCCTTGACGACATAATTCACATCACGCCTGTAGAGAGCGTGGGCCTTGATCGCGGTTTCGACGTAGTGTTTCAGGTCCCAGTTTTCCGGGTCGGCGATGCTCTCAATTCCCAGCAGCCCTTCAATCTTGACCCAGCCTTCATCCGTCACGCCGATCGTCCGATGCTTTTCATCCACAACATAATCGCCGGTCAGAATTTTGCTGTCGATCGATTCCTCGATTTCCTCGCCCAGCTCCAGTTGCGGAATAATACGCACCACACGCGCATACTTATCGGTCGTCTGATCGGTCGGCCCGCTGATGATCAACGGCGTGCGCGCTTCGTCGATCAGGATGGAATCCACTTCATCGACGATGCAGAAGTACGGGGACCGCTGCACGCACTCCGACAGCTCGAACTTCATGTTGTCGCGCAGATAATCGAAGCCGTATTCGTTATTGGTCCCATAGGTAATGTCCGCG
>JBDTBI010000536.1:0-9004 GCA_039924215.1 Acidobacteriaceae bacterium | reverse complement strand
GTGTTCAAGTTCTAGAGCAGAAGCAGGGATACTGTGCGGCGCGTAGAAGATCTCAACGGGCATTTTCCTCAAAGAAAATGCCCACGCACATAGGCTCGGGACAGCACGCAACCCCTGCTTCCGCTCTAATTGTTGGCTTCGAGAACGTCAGCCTTGTTCCGCAACTGACAAGGGTATAGCCGCGTGGCAGGCACAGGTACAGGTACATCCATCTCGGCACCCCGCCAACATCATCGCTGGCTTGAGCTGATTGGTGCGCTCAAGCTGCTACAGGGTGCGTTCTTTGTGGCCCTGGGCTTTGGGCTGCTGCGCATGCTCCACCACGATCTATATATGTTCGCGCTGCAAGTGGTGGAAGCGTTGCACCTGGACCCGGACCGCCTGATTATTACGAACTTGCTGGACAAGGTGACCCTGATCACCGACCACCGCCTGAAGCAGTTGAGCGTTCTGGTCTTTGTCTATGCTGGGCTGGATTTTATTGAGGGCATCGGCCTGGTGCTCGAAAAGCGATGGGCGGAATACTTCACTCTGGTCTTGACGGTAGCCTTGCTGCCACTGGAAGCTTTTAAGCTGATCCTCCATCCCAATCATTGGATACTGTTCATCCTGCTGGCCAATCTGGTCATTGCGATCTATCTGGCGTGGCTGGTGTTGCCGAGGCGCCACGCAGCAGGGTCGGCCCAAATACGCTGACCGTGCGGCGGCGCAAGGTTCGGCATCTTTCGAATCGGCATCGCGCAGAAGTTTCGGCCGACGTTCTTCGTACTCCTCACTGGTAATCTCTCCGGCTACATACCTCCGTTGCAAAAGTTGCATCGACCTGAAATTCCGGCGATCTTCCCCCACATCCGTGCGATGCCGTTTCGCTTCTTTTGTTGGAAGCCAATCCTGAAACAGCGAACTTTATCCGGCCGATAGGGCGGCGGGATGGAGCGAGGGCTCTCGTCAACGTGCCCGGCAATCGCCAATCCAACCCAGATTGAGACCCCTGGAATCACTCATGACAACACCATCGGCAGGGCCGGGCGCAGCGGATCGGCACAAGTCCCGGAGTTTTCCACCGTCCTCCACAAAGAAATTCTTCTGATGGCTCAATTTTTTATTGGACAAGCGCGATGTTTACGATACAGTTGTGGACGTAAGTGGTCTTAAGTGGTCAATCCGGGTAGAAACAAGCTGTACTTAACCGGTTTTAGAGCTGACTTGGATCAACCCTTCATTTTCAGGATTACGGAGTGGGGAAAAAGAGATGTTTCGCGGCAACCATCCAACCCGGGTCGATGAAAAGGGACGGCTGAAGCTGCCTGCGGAATTCAAGCGGCACATTGAAGAGAAATACGGCAACAAGTTCTACATCACCAGCAGGGACGGAAAGACAGCGGAAGTTCACCCGATTGAAGAGTGGGAAAAAATCGAGCAAAAAATCGCTTTAATGCCCAACTCCAATCCGGCAAAGAAAAAGCTGCTGAACCTGGTCAGTTATTACGGCCAGATGGCAGAGATGGATACGCAGGGCCGAGTGCTGGTGCCACAGATTTTGCGGGAAACGGCCAAGGTGATTGGAGACGTGGTGGTGTTCGGGAAGCTGACGTACCTGGAAGTCACGAACCTGGACGCCTTCCGCCAGAACCTGGAAACGAACCCGCTGACAGATGCGGATGCGGATGCGCTGGCAGCCTACGGGCTGTAGCCATGGAAGATGAGGCCCCCCAGGGGGCGCACGGTCGAAGCAAACGACATGTGCCGGTTCTTTTAGAAGAAGCAACACAATTTTTACGAATCCTGCCGGGCGGCACCTATGTGGATGCAACGCTCGGCCTGGGTGGGCATAGCACAGCGATTGCCCGCCTGCTGGGTCCTGGCGGCCACCTGATCGCATTCGATCGCGACCCGGAGGCCATGAACAGCGCAGAAGCGAGACTGGCGGCATTGGCGGCAGAACTAAAAAGCCAGATGCCGCGGATTACCCTCCACGCGGCGGCTTTCGCGGAATTGGCTAGTTGGGTGGAGCCGCAAAGTGTCGACGGCATTTTGGCCGACTTTGGGGTCAGCTCCCTGCAACTGGACACGGCACAGAGAGGATTCAGTTTTCAGGCAGACGCACCGCTTGACATGCGGATGGACCCGCGCAGCGGAGTGACTGCCGAACAAGTGGTAAATCAGTCGAGCGAAGAAGATCTCGCAAATCTGATTTACGAATTCGGAGAAGAGAGGAGGTCGCGGAGAATCGCCAGAGCAATTGTCAGGGCGCGGCCGGTAACAACGACGGCACAACTGGCCAAAGTGGTTACAAGCAGCGCCCCGACAAGTAAAAGCGATCGGATTCATCCAGCGACGCGGGTGTTTCAGGCCCTCCGAATTTACGTGAATGGGGAACTCGATCAGATCGCTTCCCTGCTGCAGCTGGCACCGCAAGTTTTGCGGGTACCGGGAGAAAGGCCCGGGGGAAGAATGGTGGCCATCAGTTTCCACTCGCTCGAAGATCGCATCGTGAAAGACGCGTTCCGAGAGGGAAAGACCAGCGGGATCTGGACGGTGTTGACGCCGAAACCGGTGACCGCGACGGAGGAAGAGATTCGAATCAATCCGCGCTCGCGCAGTGCAAAGTTACGAGCGGCGGAGAAGGCAGAGAAGCCGGCAACACACAGCAGGCAGCCTGCCATGCAAGACAAAATTTTGCGGCGAAGCTGGAAGTAGCGGCTAGCCGAACAAGTTCGGGCCGGGTTCGTCCCACCCTTCTTTCAGGCGAAAGACAGCATACAGTGAACGTCCAATATCCCACCAGCTCAACGAGCCTGGCCCGAGGAACACCAATGGGATGCCTGAGGGCGGAGACGAACGGAAATAGCATCACAAGGATTGAACAGGTTTCAAAACCGGTGCAACGGCACGCGGCCAGTGGTCGTAACGAGGGGTGCACTTGCAGCAACTGCGGACCCTGCGTTCAACCTTCAACCAACCATTCGAGGAGGCACAGTATGTCGCACATCTATAACTTTTTTGACAATCACATGGAAACGTGGGGAGCAGTCCTGTTCGGCGTGTTTGCCATTGCAGCTTGTGTCGCCATGGCCGCCGCACTGAACGGGGTTCTGTAGTCCGCATCCCATCTGGATGAAGCGGCACGTACCGACCGCAAGTCCATTTAAGAACGATTTAGTAGAGGAATATTATGGCTGCAGCAGGCATCGCAATCGATAGACTTCGGGAGAAGGGGCAATGGAGCGCCGAAGCCGTGATGGAGCACAATCGCTGGCTGTTAGCGGCGCAACAACGCGCCCGTCGCGGGCCGACTCCCGAAGTTTTTTTTGATAAGCGCCTGGATAATTCTCGTCTGGTCAAAGCGGAAGACCCTGTGCGGAAACAGGAGATGCGTGCGTTTACAGTCGCCGCGGTTTTCCTGTTTGTGCTGCTGATGGTCTACAGCTGTCAGCACTTCAGCTCCATTGAATATGGGTATCACATTGAAACAGAGAAGGCGCAACTGAAGCACCTTCAAGAAGTGAACCGCGAACTTGGGCTGACGCAAGCGCAGTTGAGCCGGTCAGAACGGATCGATCGCCTTGCCCACCAGATCGGTATGCAGGCTCCGCAGCCGGGACAGGTTGTTGTTCCCTCAGGAATGGATTCCAATTCAAACGCGCCGATTCTTGCATCGGTGACCCTACCTGATGTTCCTCCGAACCGTTAAAGCGGAATTTTCCAGTAAACGCAGTACGAATGTGCGTCCCGTGCAAATCGTAATCGGTAATCCGCACTAAACTGTATCCAGCAGCCACTTTATTTGTGGGTGGCCGTAAGGCCCATCCAACATGCAGGATGCAATCACGGCATGAGCCCAAAATCCAAGCAGCCGCTCTCTGCCCCCATTCCCAGGTTACGATTCGTCGTCTTGATCGGCCTTCTTCTTGTCTGGGTAGCTATTATTGCCGGTCGTCTGGTTTACTTGCAGGTATTCCGGCATGGGGAGTACGCGGAGCGTGAACTGCGACAACAGTCGCGCACGTTTCAGATTGCTCCGAGGCGCGGCATGTTGTACGACCGCAACTTGCAGCCGCTTGCCATGACGGTCCTGGTTGATTCCATCTATGCGGTTCCAGGTGAAATTGCCAATAAAGATGAGGTAGCCCGCCAACTGGCGCGAATCGTCCATGAAGTTCCGGAAGATCGCTATACGACAGCCCGCAGCATCGATGCGCGATTGCACCGCTCACGCGATTTTGCCTGGGTTGCGCGCAAGGTGGATGCCAGCGTGGCGGTTCGTGTTCGCGCTCTGGGCCTGAAAGGTGTGTATTTCCAGAAGGAGTTCAAACGCTTCTATCCCGATAATGAGTTGGCGGCGCAGGTCCTGGGATATGTCAGCATGGACGACAACGGTCTCGGGGGAATAGAACGGCGTTTTGAAAGCGCCCTGCATGGCGCGCCCGGACATATGCTGACGGCCGTGGATGCCCGGCGACACAGCTACAGCAGCGTGGAACAGGATCCGAAATCCGGGGAGAACCTGGTTCTGACGCTGGACGGGCATATCCAGTTCATGGTTGAAAAAGCGCTGGATGAAGCGATGCAGCGCACAAAGGCAGCTAGAGGCACCATCGTGGTGCAGGACCCGAACACGGGATCCATTCTCGCACTGGCGACCCGCCCGACATTTAATCCAAATGATATTCATCAGATTCGCCCATCCATGTTGTGGAATCCGGCTGTCAGCGATATCTATGAACCGGGCTCGGTTTTCAAGCTGGTCACGTATTCGGCAGCACTCGACTCGCATGTTGCGACCCCCAACTCGATGATTCCCACCCTGGGCGGCCAGATCAATGTTGCAGGGCGGATTGTGCATGACGACCGCGACGCCATCCGTTACGAGAGCCACTACAACAACGTGCTTTCGGCCACGCAGGCGCTGGAGGAGTCGAGCGACGTGGCGGCGATTGAATTAGCACAACGAATGGGGAAGGATCGCTTTTATCAATACATTCGCGCTTTCGGGTTTGGCCAGCGCACAGGGGTTGAACTGCCTGCAGAGACTCGCGGTTTGCTGAAGCCGCCGAGCAGATGGAATCCGACAACCATCGGCTCCATTCCGATGGGCCAGGAGATTGGCGTGACGCCGCTACAGATCGCGACTATGGTTTCGACGATTGCGGACGGGGGAGAGTACCTGCCGCCCCACATTGTGCTGGAAAAATCATCTGAACCGAACAAGGGGCCGCAGCTCCTGGCAGCAGCGTTTCATCCGGAACACGAACTGCCGAATCCGCTGCCGAAGGGTGCGCATCGTGTGATTTCGACGCTGACGGCAGCCGAGATGCGGGCGATGATGGAAGGCGTGGTGTTGCATGGGACCGGAATTCCCGCGCAACTCAACGGATACAGCGCCGCCGGAAAAACGGGAACGGCACAGAAGATTGACCCGCGAACGCATACCTATTCCAAGACAAAGTTTGTAGCGTCCTTCGCAGGCTTCGCTCCGGTGAACGATCCGGCGATTACGGTCGTCGTGGTGATGGATTCACCCATTTATAAATATCACTTTGGAACGTCGGCCAGTGCGCCGGTGTTTCGTGAACTGGCACAACAAATTCTGGAGTATCTGGGTGTGCCACATGATCAACCGCTCAAGTCAACCCAGGAGATCGCTGCGATTGAGAAACGCCCTGCGGAGGGAGATGCGCCGGAAGAGCATTTGGACGATTTGAACTCTCTGTTTGACGAGGTAAACCATCTTCCGGCTGACGACCCGCTCCACGAGCCCGCCAAAAACTCGCGAGCAGGCAACGCGGATGCAGACGAGGCGCTCGCTTATCAGCAAATCATCTCGGGTTCCGGAGCGAAAGAGGACGCTCCACCGACGGATGCAAACGCCAGCCAGGCAACATCCGGGGACAACGCCAACGCGCAGGATTCCTCTCCGATTCCATCCAGCCAATCCGGTCACGCTGGTCAACGCGCAGTCTCCGCTGTGGATCGAGCAGCCGTGCCGTCCGCGAAAGCGGATGCAGGAGCCGCCGTCACCATGCCGGGTTTTGTTGGCAAGCCGATGCGAGACGTTGTCGCGACGGCAGCCAATCTGGGGCTAAACCTACGCGTCTATGGCAACGGAGTCGCGGCCGCGCAAGCCCCTGAAGCCGGGACCCGCGTACCAGCCGGCACAACCATCGTGGTGCGGTTCCACCCGTAATTCATCCAACCATCTGTTTTCGCAATCGATGGCAATGTGCTTCAATGCAGGGGGAAGTGCTTTCTCCGGACTATGATCACAAAGCCATCCATACAGTTTGCCGAAGCGCTGCGCGACGTGGAGGTTTGCGAGCGGACGGCGTCGAATCCGCTGATCCGCGATGTGGTGTATGACTCACGTCAGGCTGGCCCCGGCGCGCTGTTCGTTGCCATGCAGGGCGGCGCCACGGACGGAAACCGCTTTGTCGAGAACTCATTGCAACAGGGCGCGGCCGCGATTGTGACGGACTCCGATGCAACCTGGAAGACGCTGCATGCGGCCCGTCCTGACCTTGCCATTGCGCGGGTAAACCATGGCCGTCGCGCACTTTCCGAAATCAGCGCCAATGTATTTTCGCATCCGGAACGCCGATTGCAGCTTTCCGGCGTGACCGGAACCAACGGAAAGACAACGACTACCTATCTGTTGGAATCGATGCTGCGCAGCGCAGGGCGAGTTTCCATCCTTGTCGGCACCATTGAAACCCGCGTGGCCCAGGAAGTCCGGCCTTCCTTGCACACCACGCCGGAATCGCGCGATCTGTTTCAGTGGTTCGCGGAAGGCGTGGCCGCAGGCGCAACGGAAGCCGTGTTGGAAGTGTCGTCTCATGCGCTGGATCAAGGGCGCGTGTGGGGGTTGCATTGGGATACCGCAGTGTTCACCAACCTGACGCAGGATCACCTCGATTATCACGGAACCATGGAGGCGTATTTTCAGGCGAAGGCGAGGATGTTTACGGGAGATGGAGCGCCTGCCCCGCGCATGGCGGCGATCCACGGTGCGGACGCGTATGGCCAGCGCATGATGACCGTTGCCCAGGCCGCCGGATGTGAGATTGTCACGTATGGGCTGGATCGAGGAGATTTTTGTGCGACCCATACTCAGCTTGCAGCCAATGGAACTCGCTTTCGGATGGTGACTCCGACAGGACAGATTGACCTGCATACCCACATGCCGGGCCCGGTGAATGTACTGAATCTGCTGGCTGCCTCCGCAGCCGCGGCAGCGCGCGGATTGACGCTGGAAGAGATCGCGCGCGGAGTGGAAGCCATCGCCTGTGTTCCGGGCCGCTTCCAGACTGTAGATTGCGGACAGCCATTTACCGTGGTTGTCGACTATGCCCATACGGACGACGCGCTGCGCAATGTTACGAAGCTGGCGAGGCAGTTGGCGAGTGCGCGCAATGGCCGGGTGCTGACCGTTTTTGGTTGTGGAGGAGATCGCGATCGAACCAAGCGCCCAAAGATGGGTCGCGCCGCTGGAGACGGTAGTAACTTCGTTGTTGTCACCAGTGACAATCCACGCACGGAAGATCCGGCAGCAATCCTTGCAGGAATTTTTCCAGGTCTGATAGAAAGCGGAGTACAGTTTGCAGTGGAAGAGGATCGTTCCTACGCGATTCGGATGGCAATTGCAGCCGCCCGCGAGAATGATGTTGTGGTGATTGCAGGCAAGGGACACGAAAAAGTGCAGATCTTTCGCGACCGCACAGTTCCGTTTGATGATGCCGAGGAAGCGAGACAAGCGTTGGTCGAACGATACGGCGAGCGGGGACCCGACAAAGCGGAGCTACGATGCAATTGAGCCTGGAACAAATCCGTGATTGGTCGGCTGCCAAACTCCCGGGGAGGGTGACCGGTTCCAAGATTCGGGGGGGCGCGGCTCGCGGAGGCGCGGTCCACGGAGGTGCGACTGCTGTTGCAACCGGGTACTCTATCGATTCGCGAACGATTGAGCGCGGGGATCTCTTTTTTGCCATTCGCGGCGAGCATTTCGACGGACATGATTTTGTGCAGGCTGCCATCGAGTCCGGGGCAGTCGCCGCTGTAGTTGACAGCTCGCAGCTTGGACGGTACGAGAGCGACGCAATCCGCAAGCAACTTTTGCTGGTTGACGACCCACTCGCCGCCATGCAGCGGCTGGCCTCTTCCGTACGGCGGTACTGGGGCAAGCGGGTGCTGGGCATCACCGGCAGCGCGGGAAAAACCACCACGAAGGAAGCGATCGCCCAGGTGTTGGAGCGCCGGTTTCGGGTCCACAAATCTCTGGGGAACCTGAACAACCATTTCGGCCTTCCGCTTCAGTTGCTGCGACTGCAGCCGGAGCACGAAATCGCCATCCTTGAAATGGGCATGTCGCACTCTGGTGAAATTGCTGCGCTGTGTAAAATTGCCGCGCCGGACTGGGGCGTGGTGACGAACGTAGGAATGGCGCATGCTGAGAATTTTCCCGACGGGCAGGCAGGCATCGCCCGCGCGAAGTATGAGCTAATCGCATCGCTGCCGCGCCTCGGCACAGCAATCCTGAATTGCGATGATCCGTATGTACAGCAATTTGGTCGGGACTTTCCGGGGAAGGCGATCTACTTTGGTACCGGATCGTGTGCCGACCCGCGCGCAGAGTCGATTACGGCGATGGGGGTGGAGGGAACACGGTTCACCGTGGTTGTCGGGGAACAACGTGCCGCAGCCCACCTTCGATTGCTGGGGGAGCACAATGTCCGCAACGCGCTGGCGAGCATCGCGGTAGGCGTAGCCAGCGGCATCCCTCTGGAAGAATGCGCTGCCGCGCTGGAGGCTCTGATGCCGCCGGATAAACGCGGCCAGACCCTGCAGATTCGCGGTGCAACGCTCCTCAACGATTGTTACAACTCCAACCCGCAGGCGCTGCGCGCCATGGTGGATGTGCTGCTCACGATTCCGGCACAGCGCACGATTGTGGTTGCCGGAGAAATGCTGGAGCTGGGGCCGGAAGCGAAGCGGCTTCACTATGAATGCG
>JBDTBI010000535.1:0-4494 GCA_039924215.1 Acidobacteriaceae bacterium | reverse complement strand
CCGGCACTGTGCCACGCCATGCGAATGAAAAAAGGCCCATAGTGGCCGAAGTCCGCCGGCCACCAGTCCTGGGAGTCAGTCATCAGAGCCAGCAGATCTTTCTTCACGGCCGCAAGGTCGAGGCTCTTGAACGCTTCGGCATAATTGAAGTCCTCGCCCATTGGATCGGATAGGGGCGAGTTCTGGTGCAGCATATTCAGGTTCAATTGCTTCGGCCACCACTCACGGTTTGAAACACCTCCGATTGCGGTCTGTTGGAACGGGCACTTCGTATCACTTGACATTTTTCCCTCGTTTGCCATGCCTCTCCTCTGCCTCGTGTGACGTATCGCACCCGCCACAGGTTACTCAAATCTCGCGGGACAAAGACTCGCATTGCCCCAATACCTGCAATGTAGCATCATGGAGATACATTGCTCCAATACATAGATCGCATCCGGAGCATAGGCATTCCCTATGGAATTCAACCAGCTTCGTTATATCTGTGCCATCGTTGAAACCGGCAGTTTCAGCCGCGCCGCCGAGCATTGCCACGTTGCCCAGCCCTCGCTCTCGCAACAGGTTCTAAAGCTCGAAGAAGACCTCGGCGCAAAGCTTTTCGACCGCCTCGGCCGCAGCATCCGCCTAACCGAGGCGGGCCGTGCCTTCCTGCCCCACGCGCGTTCCGTCCTCCATCAAATGGAGGCCGCCCGCACCAGCGTCGAGGGCAAGCGCACCGACATCCGCGGAAGCGTCGCCGCTGGAGCCATCCCTACCATCGCGCCCTACCTCATGCCTCGCTATACCGCCGCATTCACCAGGAAGTATCCCGAAGCCCGGCTCCGCATCGTCGAGGAAACCACGCCGGTCCTTGTCGAAAGCCTGCGCAACCTTTCCATCGACCTCGCCATTCTCGCCCTCCCGCTCCGACACAAGGAGTTTGAACTATTCCCTCTCCGCAGTGAGCCGCTCTACGCCGTGCTCCCTAAAGACCACCCCCGCGCTGCCGCGAAATCGCTTTCGCTTAAAGACCTTCGCGGCGAGCACTTCGTCATGCTCCGCGATGGACACTGCTTCCGCGATCTAAGCATCGCAGCCTGTGCCCGCGCGCGCATCACCCCGCGCATTACCTTTGAGAGCAGCCAGTTCCGAAGCCTTTTCGGAATGGTCGCCGCCGGAGTCGGCGTTACTTTGGTGCCGGAGATGGCCATCGACCGCGGTGCAGAGTGCCGCTACGTCCGCCTCAGCGACGCCCATGCCACGCGCACCATCGTCGTCGCCATCCTGCGAGGCCGTAGTTTCAACCGTGTCCAGCAAGCATTTCTGTCGGAGATCAAGAATTAGGGCAGTGGGTCATGGGTACCGCATTGGCCGTCCGTAAAACTCTCAGCTGGCCGAATGTCAACGAACGCATCGTCGCCAATGCGCTGAGAGAGATGCGCTGAGAAGATAAATCGCATGCGTGGGGGTCTACCCTGAGCATGTGGTTGCGACAAGAATGCTCCGCGGATTCAAACTGACTCACTGCTCCGCAATGGCTGCCCGCGGAAGCAGCATCCGGATGGTAAACTCAGCTGAAGAGAAACCCTCCTGCCGCTGGATTGTAATCCTCGCCCGGAGTTCGATCTTCCGCCGAGCTGGCACCCCTTACAATGGACCGCGAACACATCCGCAATTTCGCCATCATTGCCCATATCGACCACGGCAAATCCACGCTTTCTGACCGACTGCTGGAGATGACCGGTTCGCTGACAGCACGCGAGATGCACGCCCAGGTACTCGACAACATGGACCTGGAACGCGAGCGCGGCATTACCATCAAGGCCCATGCGGTGCGGATGGCATACCTGGCGGAGAACGGCGAAACCTATCAGTTGAACCTGATCGACACGCCCGGTCATGTGGATTTTTCCTATGAAGTGTCGCGCTCGCTGGCCTCCTGCGAAGGTACGCTGCTGGTCGTGGACGCCACACAAGGCGTGGAAGCGCAGACATTGGCGAACGCCTACATTGCCATCAACAACGGTTTGGACATTATCCCAATCATCAACAAGATTGATTTGCCGAGCGCCGATGTGGAGCGCAGTAGGGAAATGATTGAGCAGACGATTGGACTGGATGCCAGCCAGGCGCTCCCGATTAGCGCCAAGACCGGCGAGGGCGTGGCCGCGGTGCTGGAAGCGATTGTGCATCGCTTGCCTCCTCCTACGGGCGATGCGGAAGGCCTGCTGCAGGCGCTGATCTTCGATTCGTGGTTCGATTCGTATCGCGGCGTGGTGGTGCTGACCCGCGTCATTAACGGGCGATTGAAGCGGGGCGAGAAGATCCGGCTGATGTCGAACGGCAGATCGTTTGAGGTGGAATCGATTGGCGTGCTGACGCCAAAGCCGGTGGTGGTGGAGGAGCTTTCTGCCGGCGAAGTGGGTTTTTTTGTGGCGACGATCAAGAACGTGGCTGACACGAAAATCGGCGACACAATTACGCATGATGCTAACCCGTGCGCAGAGGCGCTGCCAGGGTTTGAGGACATCAAGCCCATGGTGTTTGCCGGCCTGTATACCGTGGAGGCGCATGAGCACACTCTGCTGCGCGAGGCGCTGGAGAAATTGCGGCTGAATGATTCCTCCTTCTTCTTTGAGCCAGAAAGCTCCGTCGCACTGGGCTTCGGTTTTCGCTGCGGCTTTCTCGGGCTGTTGCACATGGAAATTATCCAGGAGCGGCTGGAGCGTGAGTTCAACCTGAACCTGATCACCACGGCTCCGGGCGTCCGGTATCGCATCACGCTGACGGACGGGAAGGTTCTCGAAGTCGACAACCCGTCGCACTGGCCTGACCCGACCAACATTGAGAAAATTCAGGAGCCGGTGATTACTGCGACCATCCTGACGAATGAAGAATATGTGGGCGGCATTCTGAAACTTGTGGAAGACAAGCGCGGACGCCAGAAGAATTTTGAATATGTGAGCGCCACCCGCGTGATGCTGACCTATGAGCTGCCTTTGAATGAGATCGTGCTGGATTTCTATGATCGGCTGAAGTCCATTTCGCGCGGCTATGCGTCGCTCGATTACCACCTGTCCGACACGTGGGAGTCGCCGATGGTAAAGCTCGATATTCTGGTCTCAGGCGAGCCGGTCGATGCACTTTCCATCATTGTGCATCGGGACTTTGCGTATGATCGAGGCCGCGCGCTGGTCTCCAAAATGCGAGAACTGATTCCGCGCCAGATGTTTGAGGTTGCTATTCAAGCGGCCATTGGATCCAAGGTGATTGCCAGAGAAACCGTGGCGGCGCTGCGCAAGAACGTGCTAGCCAAGTGTTATGGCGGCGATATTTCTCGCAAACGAAAACTGCTGGAGAAGCAAAAAGAAGGCAAAAAGCGCATGAAGCGGATCGGGAAAGTAGATATCCCGCAAGAGGCATTTCTTGCCGTTTTGAGGATCGGCGAAGACTCCTGAAGCCCCCTGGATTCGGGAAGGGTACGCATTGAGGTTTCCGATGGCTGTGGAAAGCCCGAAAATTGCAATTTAATTCCCGATAGAAACCCGATCTATAACTGCCCGAATAAAGCTATATAAATCAATGGGTTATCTCGCCTTACGTCCGAGGTCCCAACCGCAAGGCCAGCCAATCGCCGATTTTATTCCGCGAGGCAAAGTTTCCCACAATTTTTTCCACAGAGAGAGGCGGCCCGCCTAGTTTCGGTTGGGGCCGCCCAAGGGCTTGCTCACGGATTGCCGAATCCTGTTTCGATCGGCAGCCGATTGTGTGACTTTAGTGCCTCGCGGCCGTAGGGGCGCGACGACGAGTGGGCGTCATGCTGCCATGCGTGGCCCCGCCGGCAGGAGCCGCGACACCCGACTTGCGGTTATATTCCGCGACCACCGCCGCACTGATGTCCGCACCTTTGCTGGCCCAGACGATGGGCGTCTGCTGCGAACTCGAGTCAAAGACGGCGCCGTAGCCGTGGGCCTCGGCGTATTCCTGCAGCACAGCGTAGAACTTTTGTGCGAGTCCCTGGAAAGCATCGTTCACTGCCGACTGATAGTCCGACTGGGCTTCCTGGGCCTGACGCTGCAAGGATTTTTCTTTGTCGTCAATGGTACGTAACTGGGTTGCACGAGCGTCTTGGCTAAGCGTACTGCCATTGGCCTGCAAGTCTTTCTTCAGAGTGTCGATCTGCTCGCTCAACGCTTTCAGCTCAGCCTGCTTGGGTGCAAATTTCGTCTGGACCGCTTCGAACGCAGCGCGGCCCTCGTTGGTGGAGGCCACCGCTGGCTGAAACGCTATGACGGCAATCTTTGTGGCTCCAGTCGGCGGAGCCGAGGACTCCGGCGAAGGCGCCGATGGAGGTTGGCTGGTCTGCGCCATGGCACCGAATGTGAAGGTCGCTGCCAATGCGGCAACCGCTAGTAAGGAACGCTTCATAATTGTTTGGAACTCCTTTTGCTTCCACTCAGGTTTCCACCGAATCGGCGGAATATCATTTGAACTTGAAAATATATATTGACCCTT
>JBDTBI010000534.1:0-3492 GCA_039924215.1 Acidobacteriaceae bacterium | reverse complement strand
ACATCATAGAGCCGTATCGTCCAATCGGCGTAATTATTTTTAGGAATTTTTTCGCGCCTGCCGAATGTTACATCCCGCGCAGCCCCGCATAGAGAGCCAGAGCGGACGTGAAAGTCGTGACACAGATCACGACCCATCGGTACGTCCCAGATAGCCGGTGTTCGAGTGGCAGCGCTCGAATGGCCAGGGCCACCAGGAAGCCGAGCACCATTGGAAGAAGGAACGCGTTCATCACCTCAACCCAAATCGTCAAAGTTACCAGATTGGGAATGGTAGCTACCATGACCGCGCCCCCCAGCACGCCCAACGTGAAAACCACGTAAAACCAGGGTGCCTCCAGCGGTTTGTGCTCCAGGGAGTGTTTGTATCCAGTCACCTCGCCAAAGCCCCATGCAGCGGCGAGGGAAACCACTACGGAGGAAATCATGGCCGCTCCCAGGACGCCAAGGCTGAACAGTAAACGTCCCATGGTCACTCCCATAAAGGGCGTTAACGCATCGGTGATCTGCTCAATCGTGTTCAGACTCGCATTTGGATTTACCTTCCCGATGGTCGCGGCGGTTGATACCAGGACAGCCGCCATCACGAGTTGGGTAATGACAGCGCCGATCGCCGTATCCCAGCGCGCGTCACGATAGTGTTTCGGCTCTAATCCTTTGTCCGCAATGGCTGATTGCTGATAGAAAATCATCCACGGCATAATGACTGCTCCAATGTTGGCGGAGACAAGATAGAGATATGCGGGAGAAGATAACGGAGCGTGCAGCAGGCCCGTCATTAAGTCATGAGCACGTGGGCGGGCCGCCACTGCAACCCAGAAGAAGGCGAGTTCAAAAAGTCCCAGAGCGATCGCCACTCGCTCCACCCGGCGGTAGGATCCAGTCCACACTACAAATAATAGGAAAGCGACAGCGAGGCCCAAACTGACTCCCCGCGGTACTCCGAAGAGCTGCCCCACGGCAGCTACGCCGGAAAATTCCGTAATCAGAGCTCCGATGGTGGCAACAGCCAGCCCAATCATAGATATCCAGGCCCAGCTAGCGCCAAATTTTTCCCGAATGAGCTCGCCATGTCCCTTGCCGGTGAAGATCCCCAGTCTGACGGTGAGGTCCTGCACGACGAATAGGACCGGCATAAGAAGAAACTGGAGGAGAAGCAGGTGGTATCCCCATTGGGCTCCACTTTGTGCTGCGGTCAGGATGCTGCCCACGTCGGTATCGGCAAGCATGACGACGATTCCTGGGCCCATTACGGCCAGATAGAGTCGCCAGCGCTTGGGAATTCGAGTATGGCTGGAAGCCGAGGTGGTGTTCATGGAAGGGGATGGATTCCGATCGTATTGCGTGTTGCGGCGGCTTCGCCTTCGCTCACGGACCACGGCGGAAAATTCAGCGGAACGGGCTCGGGCGGCAGGATACGGCTGCGAACATCCGGCATATGCTCCTAGTCTAAAACGGATTGCCGGGCGACTCCATCTCTGACAGCGTGAGGACGTTCACATCCTACGCTGGCGATCCTTCAGGAAAAAATAGCCGCTGCTCGCAGCTCGTGAATTGATTCCGGACTGCTTGTTTGGGATGCGACGTCAAGATTGGCGCGGACTTGGCCCAGTGAGGCGTGAAAGCAACGCGTCTCGCCCCGTTTCCGAAGCAGTCGGGAGGTGGTGCGGCGAACATCGGCTGGAAAACAATCCTGGTAAGCTTGCGAACACCCTTGGCAGTCCTGTTCATCGAAAACACCCGGCGAAACCATCTTGTGTAGCGAGTGGAAGGGTTAGGCGTCAATCATCCACGTTCCTTTCACTCTGAGTGAGAATGACCACTGGACGACCTGCATAGACTATTTGGTTGGCCGGGGGCAAAGCGCGTAGAGCACACGGTTGTGAGTGATGAAAATCACTGTATCGACGATACAGAACCTTCTAGAATGTCGGCGATCAAGGATTGAGAAAAAAGCGGGTTTATGGGGATGCGGTTCGCCCGCGTTGCATTGGCCCCATTGCAGAGGGAATGCCGCTCTGCGACAATCAAAAGGGAATAGTAGGACATATGGCTGCATTCGGTAGTTTTGCGATCCTTCTCGGGCTGGTGCTCTGCGCCTACAATCTGTTGACAGGCGCGATCGCGCTGCGGCAAATCGCGGTGCATCCAGGAGCCACCGCCGGACCAGAGCGGCTGGCGGAGTCGGCACGACGGGCGGGGATCGGCAGCTTTATAGCGCTGAGTGCGGCAGCCTTCGCGCTGGTCTACTGTGCGTTCACAAACGATTTTGCCGTTTCCTACATCCTGCACCATTCCAATCGGGCGTTGCCATGGCCGTATAAGTTTGCAGCATTGTGGTCGGGACAGGAAGGTTCGCTGCTGTTGTGGGCGTGGCTGCTCTCTGCCTATGGGTTCGTACTACGCGTTCGACACAAGGTTGATGTCAAGCTGACCGCGTACGCTTCGACCATTCTGGCTGGCATCCAGATTTTCTTCACCTTGCTGCTGGTTTTTGCCGCACCGCCATTTGCCATGGTGCGGGGAGCGGTTCCGGCCGACGGCTTTGGGCTGAATCCGTTGCTGCAATATCCGGAGATGGTTCTTCATCCACCGTTGCTGTACCTGGGCTACGTGGGATTCAGCGTGCCGTTCGCTTTCGCGCTGGGTGCGTTGATGATGCGCTATCCCGGAGAGAAATGGATTCACATTACGCGCCGCTGGACCATGGTGACGTGGCTTTTCCTTACCTGCGGAATTTTTATGGGCGCCCACTGGGCCTACGCTGTACTCGGTTGGGGCGGGTACTGGGGCTGGGATCCGGTGGAGAACGCCTCGCTGATGCCGTGGCTAACGGGAACGGCGTTCTTGCATTCGGTCATGATGCAGGAAAAACGCGGCATGATGAAATCCTGGAATGTGTGGCTGATTTTCACCACGTTCATGCTGTCGATCTTGGGCACATTGTTGACACGCAGCGGACTGGTGAGCTCCGTGCATGCCTTTGCCCAGTCGTCGATCGGCTCCTGGTTCTGGGCATTTCTGGTCATTGTGCTCAGCGTTTGTCTGTTTACTTATTTGTTGCAGCGGGACCATCTGAAGTCGGAGCACAAGATTGAGTCGCTGGTCTCGCGCGAATCGAGTTTTCTGTTCAATAATCTGGTGCTGCTGGCAGCCTGCTTTACCATCCTCTGGGGCACGTTATTTCCCATCATTTCCGAATATGTGCAGGGATCGAAGGTCACAGTTGGCCCACCTTTCTATAACCGGGTGGCCGTCCCGATTGGGATTTTTCTTTTATTTTTGACCGGCATCGGGCCGGTGCTGGCCTGGCGCAGCACCTCCTTCAAAAGCGTGCGGCGCAACTTTGTCTGGCCGACGATCGCCGGCGTGGCGACGGCGATTGTGCTGATGGCGGCTGGGATGCATCCATGGCGTGATGCGGGAACGCTTTACTCTCTGATGACCTTTTCGCTGGCGGCACTCGTGATTACGGCCGTTGCCAGTGAGTTCT
>JBDTBI010000533.1:0-4316 GCA_039924215.1 Acidobacteriaceae bacterium | reverse complement strand
GGCGCATTATGGTGCCAGACCATCCAGGTATGGATATCGCCGCTTCCGTGGGCGCCGCTGCCCACTTCATAAGACGCGCTCGGCACCAACCGGTGCACAATCCCACCAATCACGTCCTGAAACAGGTGGTTGTACCCTTCGAAATATTCGATTTCATTGTTGCCGCTCCAGATCACGATGGAAGGATGGTTCCGGCATCGGCGTGTCTGCTGCTCGAGTTCGACCTGCAGATTGCTCATCCAGTTCGCATCCTGAATCGGATAGCTGGCGTTGGCGAACTTGAACTCGAACTGGAGCATGAGGCCCATCTCGTCGCACATGTCGAACAGTTCGTCTTCCTCGTAATAGCCGCCGCCCCAAAGCCGGATGAAATTGAAATTGCATTCGACGGCCTTGGTTATGTACCAGCGGAGGATTTCCGGAGTGACGCGCGTGGGCATGTTGTCGGCGGGAATCCAGTCCGCACCCTTGGCAAACACCGGCACGCCGTTGACGCGCAGATGCATGGCTACGCCGTCGCCCGGAGGCAGCACGGCAACAGTGCGCAGGCCGATGCGTCGGCTGGCTGCGCCGATCTCCCGGCCTTTCGCATCCGTCAAACGAGCCGTGACCGTGTAGAGCGGCTGCTCCCCCATGCCGTTGGGCCACCAGAGCTGCGGATTGGGCACGGACACATGCAGAATGGCGGCGCCATTTATAATGCGCCCGGTCGCTTGCGCCACCGTATCGCCGGCCAGTGCGACCTGCGCCTGGATGCTCGCGCCCTCGGAATGCCCGCTTACGGCGGTGTGAATGTCGAGGTGAACGCTTCCATCCGGCTGGTGATTCTGCAGGACGGCGAGGTCGGCGATGCGAGAGTCGTAGGCAATGATCTCAATCTTTTTCCAGATGCCCTGCGTCAGCACAGGGAGGCACCAGTCCCAGCCCCACATGTACGGTCCTTTTCGCACCCAGGAACGCGGATTGGGAAGGTCGACGCCATAGCGCTGCTTGTACGCTGCCTGTTGTTTGGCGACATACGGCGTCAGCGTGTCGAACTGGATACGAAGATGATTGGTCCATGCATGCAGATGGCGCTTGATGTCGAAGTTCCAGGTGCGGAACATGTTGTCCGTACTGGCGATCTGTCGTCCATTCAGCCAGAGGGTCGCCAGCGTGTCCAGACCATGGCAGACCAGCTCAACGCTGTGCTTGTCGCGGATTTCTGCCGGGACTTCAAAGGTGCGCTCGAAGAACCAGTTCTTCTCCGCCACCCATTGCACGTTGCCATTGTTCTCGCCAAAAAAGGGATCGGGGATTTTGCCGGCGGCCAGCAGATTGGTGTACGTGCTGCCCGGTACCAGGGCTGGAATACTTTCGGATTTTCCATCCTCTTGCATGGTCCACATGCCGCCGCCTAAATCGAGCGATTGCAGGCCGGTCGTATCGTCCGCCCAGGCGATACGGGACTTGTCCAGTACCAGGGCGGCACCCAGGACGGCCGTAGCCTGAAGGAGTTCCCACCGGGTGAGGCCGGGGGTTTGTTGTAGATCGAGATTTTCCTGCGCCGGTGCAGGCCCTTGTTTCGCCGTCATTTCAGAACCACAAGCTGAAAGAAATTATTCATATAGGAACCATCCGATTCTTGAATTTTGGTGTCCATGCCGCAGCGGCAATTCCTGGAGATGTACGTGCAGGCCAGTAATTTTGCGTGTTTTGCCGGTATCGAGGAATTGCATCCAGACACGGCACCAGCGTGGACAAAGCTCTACGATTGATTTCTTCTCCAACTCCAGCGCGCCTACACTTCGATCGTCGATTTCTATGCGGAATGATACCCTCTTTGGAACCGTTTCGTCCGCGGTATGTGGAATTGTTACTCTTCGCTGCTAGGAGTCTTGAATGCCTTCGATAATTGCGGGAATTGGCTGGCACATGCTCGGCGCGGCCGCGGGCGCAGCTTTTTATGCTCCGATCGAAAAAGTAAGGAAGTGGTCGTGGGAAACGACATGGGCTGTCGCCGGAATATTTTCCTGGATACTGCTTCCGATTGGTGTCAGCCTGCTTCTCCTTCCCCACTTTGGCGCCTTCTATGCGAGCATTTCTCCCTCCGTGCTGGCCGTGGTCTTTCTCTTCGGATGCATGTGGGGCATCGGAAATGTGAACTATGGCCTCACCATGCGTTACCTGGGCATCTCGCTCGGCATTGGCGTCGCCATCGGGATTACGCTGATTGTCGGTACGCTTGTCCCCCCGGTGATGCATGGGCAGTTGAAGGCATTCCTGGCCGGCTCCAGCGGCGCGTACACCATGGCCGGAATCGGCACAGCACTGGTGGGGATTGCGGTCGTGGCGTGGGCGGGTCATCAGAAGGAACGCGCGCAGGGCGTGTCAACGGAAGAATTCAATCTCAAGAAGGGACTGTTTCTCGCGGTTCTGTGCGGCATCTTTTCCTCCGGCATGTCCTTTGCCATCGATGCTGCACGGCCCATGGCCGCCGCCGCGCACCTGCTCGGCGTCAAGCCGCTGTATGAGGCGCTGCCCAGCTACGTCGTCATCATGGGCGGTGGAGCGCTGGTGAACTTTGCCTACTGCTTCTCCCGGCTGGGCTTTCGCAAGGACATCTCGCTGCGCCGCGATCTTTCGCAGTCCCGCTCCACTCTTCTCAGAAACGGGTGCCTGGCAGCCTCCGCCGGCATCATTTGGTACTTGCAGTTCTTTTTCTATGCGTGGGGTGAGGCCAGTGTTCCATCCCGTTTGTTCTATATCAACTGGATGTTGCACATGAGCCTCTACGTGCTCTTCGGCGGCATGATTGGGCTGGCGCTTGGCGAGTGGCGCGGGGCCGGGAAGCGTCCCGTGCGCTGGCTGTGGGTCGGCATGTTGATCATCATCCTCGCCGCCAACCTCATCGGGCTGGGCGCTACTTCGTAAGAATGGTCGTTACAACATGGCTGCGGTGCTCGCTGACGGTGGTTAGCGACCGCGAGAAGGAAGGCCATTCTGGAAGCGGACAAGCCAGTGGGGAAGCGTCTGAAATTGAAAAGTAGAAGGGGTGGCTTTTCCTTCTACAAAGTGGGATCGGGGACGTATGACTTCACGGTGATGCAGTGAGAATGGACGAGTCCGCAGCGTTCCGGATTACTCAACTGGAGCCGTCAATTTCGCGCGAGTGACGACTTTGTGGCCAACGTAATTGTAGGGCGGCACGTTGTGGCCGCGAATCAATGCCATCCCCAGCTCAATGAGTCGCGGTCCGTAGTCGGCCACTTCATGGGAAACCGAGCCGATGATAGGGCTGTCTGACGTTTGCATCTCCTGCACAACTTCTGGAATGCAGTCCTGTCCCACGATGGCGACGTGCTTGGAACGGCCCAGTTCACGCACTGCTTCCAGAGCACCGAGGGCGCTTGTATCCGTGGCGGCGGCGATCAGAATGTGGCGGTTTCTGGGATGGCGCACCAGAAATTCCGATACGATGCGCTGGCTTTTGTCGCGCATTCCGCGTCCGTCGATGCGCACGAACAATTCGACGGGGATGGATTTCAGCTTCGATCGAATGCCTTCGAACGCGCCGGTGATGCGACTCTGCACCAGCGTTCCCGCCTCTTCGAGGTCAAGCCCCAGCACCCAGTCGACCTTTCCCGCCCAATTTTCCAGGGCATAGTCTGCCAGTAATCCTCCGGCTTCAAAACCGGCACGGAAATTGTCCACTCCAAAATAGGTTGCGTGAGGATGCGGGATGTCGATCGCGATCAGAGGAATATTCGCGGCCGCAATTTTGTCGGCGAGAATGGGCGCTACATGCTGATCGATCTGGAATTCGATGACAAGATCGACCTGCTCCCGGACAAATGCATCGGCATTGCTCAAAGCGGTCGCGGCGTTGTATCGGTTGTCGAGGACCAATAGGTCGATCCCGAAAGCATTCGCGGCCGAACGCAGGCTGTTGGTCACGGCCTCAGAGAATGGCATTTCCGAGCTTTGACTTCCAAATCCGAAGCGCAGCTTGGAAGGCTGGCCGACGCTGCGGTAGAGACCGTCCGCGGATTGCGAGATGTACCCGCGATGTACCAGCGTCTTGAGAATTCTATAGATACTGGTTTTTGAGAAATGGGTTCGCTTGTAAATAGATTCCAGGGCCATCGGGGCCTTTTCAGCCTGAAGCAGTTCCATGATATCCAGAGCTTTGGACAGGATGGGAATTAAATAAAGCCGCTTCGTCGAGGTCTTTGCCACGCTTATTCGCTCCGATTTTGTATTCAACGGAGTATATCAGCCCTGTATTTCCAATAGTTTCTGAATGAAATAGATGTTGGGTAAAAGTACTTTTGCAT
>JBDTBI010000532.1:0-4535 GCA_039924215.1 Acidobacteriaceae bacterium | reverse complement strand
CCTCTCGCCAACGCGTATTCCAAGGTGCAATAGCAGGAATCTAATCCCCCACCATCTGTGCATATTTCGGTCGCCGCAACCTTTGAGAATCCAATCAATCGGTTCGGAATGCGATCCACCAGCCTTGCATGAAGTCACTCCCCTTTTTTGCGGACTGGAAGATTCCCCCCCGATTTCCCACAATGAATGGGTGCGGGAAGGGGCAGAGGCACGCCCGTTCGACCCCATCCGCATGATAAAATAAGAGCAGTTCATCCCCGGATAAGTCCTTTCTGAATCAGGCTTTTGCCGAATATTTCGGCAAAATTCGTTTGAGCGAAGGGCCTCATCCCAAACGGATGCCGTTTCCCCACTGTTTTCCGGAGTTCCATGGCAGAAAAAGTGCTTGCAACAGAAGAAATCGCTGACGTTCCCGCAGAGACGTTTGCCGATCCCAGCCGCAACAACGAAGCCACTTCCGCGGCCGAGTTCGCAAACCGGCAGCGTGCCAGTGATGAATATACAAGCGACAATATCAAGGTGCTGGAGGGCCTGGAGGCTGTCCGGCTGCGTCCGGCCATGTACATCGGTTCGACCGGAGAAATGGGCCTGCACCACCTTGTGTATGAGGTGGTCGATAATTCCGTCGATGAAGCGATGGATGGCCATGCGACGCGGATCGAAGTTACGATCCACATGGACAACTCCATTACGGTTGTCGACGATGGCCGTGGAATTCCCGTTGATGATATGACCCTGCCCAACGGGGAAAGAGTCTCGGCCTGCCAGGTGGTGCTGACCAAGCTGCATGCCGGCGGCAAATTCGACGCTTCCACCTACAAGGTTTCCGGCGGTCTGCACGGAGTGGGCGTTTCCTGCGTCAACGGATTGAGCGAGCAGTTTGAAGTGGAGATTTGGCGGGACGGCCATACGTATGAGCAGGAATACGCGCGCGGCCTTCCCCTCGACAAGCTTCATCAGACAGGGACCAGCAAAAAGCGTGGCACCAAGATTCACTTTCTGCCGGATAAGACCATCTTTACCGTCACGGAATACAACTACGACACCCTGGCGCAGCGGCTGCGCGAGCTTGCCTTCCTGAACAAGGGACTTGAAATCTCACTGACGGATGAACGCACCACCGATCCTAAGACTGGCGAAGCCAAGCATACTGACTTCAAATACAGCGGCGGCATCGCTGAGTTCATCAAGCATTTGAACCGCGGCAAGCAGACCCTCCATGACAAGCCCATCTATATGGAAGCGGAACGCGACAACGTGGTCATGGAAATCGCCATGCAGTATAACGATGGCTACTCGGAAACCGTCTTTACCTTCGCGAACAACATCAATACGGTCGATGGAGGGACGCATCTTTCCGGCTTTCGCACGGCGCTGACGCGCACCATCAACGCGGCCGGCCAGCAGATGGGCCTATTTAAAGACATGAAGGAAAACCTCTCCGGCGACGATGTCCGTGAGGGACTGGTGGCCGTCATCAGCGTGAAGCTGCCGCAGCCTCAGTTTGAAGGCCAGACCAAAGGCAAGCTGAACTCCGATATCAGCGGCATCGTGCAGTCGTTTCTCAATGAACGACTGGGAATGTTCCTGGAACAGAATCCGCCCATCACGCGGCGCATCATCAACAAAGCGATTGAAGCTTCACGCGCCAGAGAAGCGGCCCGCAAAGCCCGCGACCTGACCCGCCGCAAAGGTGCGCTCGATGGCGGCGGTCTGCCCGGAAAGCTGGCAGACTGCAGTGAACGCCGCCCGGAACGCTGCGAGCTCTACCTGGTTGAGGGCGAGTCGGCAGGCGGCACCGCAAAGCAGGGTCGGGACCGTCGTTTTCAGGCAATTCTGCCGCTTAAAGGCAAGATTCTTAACGTAGAAAAAGCGCGCTACGACAAGATGCTGGGCCACGAAGAAATTCGCGCCATGATCACGGCGCTCGGCTGCGGCATCGGAAAAGACGATTTCGACGCCAGCAAGCTGCGCTACGGCAAGCTAATCCTGATGACGGATGCCGACGTGGACGGCTCCCACATCCGCACGCTGCTGCTCACGTTCTTTTTCCGCCATATGACAGAGTTGATCAAGCGCGGGCACGTCTATATTGCGCAGCCGCCGCTCTATCGCATCAAAAAAGGCAGATTCGAACAGTACATCAAAGACGACCGTGAGTTTGTCAACGTAATGATCAAGCGCGCGTCGGACGGAATGGTGGTGCGCTACGGCGCCAATGCGAGCACACTGGAAGGCGCGGCCCTCACCCGCTTCATGGGTCATTTGAACGAGTATCTTGGCTTCTTTGACAAAGTCAACAAGCGCCTGCGCAATGAGGAAGCCACCGCTCTGCTGGCGAAACTGGAGTTGGCGAAGCGAACAGACTTTGAAGGCGATGCCGGCGCGCCGCCAAAACTGCTCAAACTCCGTGCAAAACTCGAAACCCTGGCGAAGAAGTACCAGTTCAAATCGGTTGACGAGCCCGTCCACGATGAAGAACATCACACCTACTCCCTGGCATTTCACGACGCGCAGGGGGCGGAACGCCGTATCGACTGGACGTTGGCGACATCGCCGGAATATCGGCAGATGATGTCAAAATACATGCAGATCAAGGACTCACTGGAAGGGCCGTTTCTCATCGAATCCGTGTCGAAAGCGGCATCCGCCAGCGAAGAGACGGACGGGACGGATGGCGAGGCTTCGGAGTCCGGCGAGGAAACCGGTACTAAGAAACCGGCTGCAAAGAAAGCGGCGAAGGCAGGGCAAGACCCGGTCGAGAAGCAGTCTCCGCGAGAGCTGTTCGAGTACGTGATCGAGCAGGGACGCAAAGATTACCAGGTCCAGCGCTACAAGGGGCTAGGGGAGATGAGCGACTCACAGCTATGGGAAACCACCATGGACCCGGAACGGCGCACCTTGTTACAGGTGAAGCTGGAGGACCTGGCTGAATCGGAACAGATTTTCTCCACGCTCATGGGAGAAGACGTCGAGGCCCGCCGTAAATTTATCGAAGACAACGCGCTGGACGTCAAGAACCTGGATATCTAATCTCGCGCACTTCCCTGCTGGTTAGAGTTCGCGGACCAGAGTGCAGCACTGCAGGCCGATGTCGATGGCGCCTCGGAAGTCGACTTTCAGCGTCCAATGACTCTTACGGATACTCCAAAGTCGGCGGACTGGGGTTGTGTACCGGCACGGACTGGGTTGCCACAGCTCGGACGGCGTTTTCATCCGCAGCACTTCACGCGGGCGCAGAGTGTTGTGCTAGGCGCGGAAGGCATCGATCCAGTCCGGAAAATTGGTAGCCGGAACGCTGCGGCAGTCCGGATCCGCTGCAAGCTGAACAAATCAAGACCTGGGGACATTCGGCCAGTGTCTACTTCCGTACCTGTGCTCTCCGCCCCCAAACCCGCCTTCACCGCACACGCCGTACACCAAGGAGTTCTTCAGAAATTCCCTCGATAGTTCACTGATTCAGATTCAGCCCAAGTACCATTGAAATTCTTGCAGCCAACCCTTCTGCCATCCACTCAAATCCAAGATCATTCGGATGCGTGCCGTCGACCAAGCCATCTGCTCGTGATGGACCGATGAGGTCGGTACCCTCGACGATTTGAATATTCTTGTCTCCGGCGGCGATCCTCTGGGCCGCCACCCGCCGAATCAACACCCGCATCCCGTCCAGCTTCGAATCCGCTGACTGGGCTTCATGAGCGCTATAGATCGGAGTAATGACAAGAATCGGCGTTTCCGGATGCTTGCTGCGGATCGTATCGATGAATGGCTGGTAAACCTCCGCAAGGGATTCGACAGTAGGGTTATTTTGTGCAAAATCCAACACAAAATATGCAGCGTCGATGCTGGCTACAGCGCGGGCCAGTGCGGGCTCACCCTTGCCATTCCCAGAAAATCCGAGGTTAACAAAATCGACGTTCAACATGCGGCCCAGGATAGCCTGGTAACTCATACCTGAGCGGCTGGCACAACCTCCCTGCGTAATGGATGTCCCATAAAAGACGATAGGTTTATTAAGTGCGAAAGGCTTTGGCGCCTGAATTTCCGCGTCCGTATCGATTCCGATTCCAAGAACCTTGACCGGCATATAAAGGGGTAAATAGATAGTAATCTCGCGATACGCACGCGGCCGATCCTTATAAAAGGAATGTTCCTGCACAAGCCCTGGCTTTGAATCACGGCCAGCAATAGCTGTATCCCAATAGGCACCGTTTACGTAGAGATCGACGCCAGTCTGTCCGAACGCATGCATATTCGTCATGTCGGGCGCCTTCGGGTATTCGAGCCGAATCGCCAGGTTTGTGGAATTTGTGCGGAAACGAATCCGGCCTCCACTTGGCGATTGCGCGAGTTCCCAGACAGGTTCTCGGTAGCTGTCCTTAAGTTTCACGGGAAGGCGGGACAACTCTCCACCATTTTCGGCATACCAGGGAAGCCCATCGACCTGGAGGTGAGCACTGGGGATCTGGATCCAGTGCAACGACGGCTGCTGCGCATACAGGGGAGCGAGAAGAGTGATCAACGAGAGAACAAGT
>JBDTBI010000531.1:0-6094 GCA_039924215.1 Acidobacteriaceae bacterium | reverse complement strand
TGTAGTCTCCGTCGAGGAAAACAACCACATCTGGATTGTCCGCATTGGCAAGCCCCGTCAAACACGCGCGCCCGTATCCTCTGCGAGACTCATGGATAACTCGTGCGCCCATTCTTCTAGCGACATCGGGCGTTCCATCCGTCGAATTGCTGTCAACGACGATCACCTCGGTGACGAGGTTGGAAGGCAGATCGGCAAGCACACGGCCAATGGCCTGCGCTTCATTACGGGTAGGAACGATGACCGACACTCGCACGCAGATTCGCCCGTCACCACCACGGGGATGTGGGTCGCCGCCGTGCCAGCCAGGCATCGATGCCCCAGGTCCCACCGGCGCGTCCCACTGCGAGCCCGAGACATGCCAGCACCGGAACCAGCAATTCCCAAATCCACGCGGTTCCCCACTCCGATACCCAAAGGCTTGCAAGATACACGAACGCCACAAAAGCGACTGGGCGCGTCAGCAGACCGATGATCAGCAGGATCCCAAGTGTGATCTCGGCGATGGCCTGCATGGGGGCCGCAATCGCGGCGTGGTTTGCTGCCAGCCCCATCACCACCTTCCACGCAGCCGGCGAGTGACCCTGCTGAATGTAGTAGTGGATGAGGCTCGCGTAACCCGCGGGAGTGTAGAGGCCCTTTCCCATATTTTCAAAGAAGACCCACACGAGCATCGCGCCCATCGTCAGCCGCACGAGTGTCAGGCCACGCCCCGCTTGCGGTCTGGTCATCTCATGTCGCAGCGGAGTTGCATTCGTCGCCATCATAAACCTCGTACCTGAACTTCGTATGCATGGATGCTATACCACTCCAACTGTCAAAACCGAATCAGATTGGCTGGCATCGCAGAACCGCAACTACCTGCCACTTGATTGAAGTTAGCATTGTGAGGCTGCGTCCTCGACCGCCTAATCGGCTGCCTTTTGCGAAGATTTCCTCCTGTGAGGCAAGTGCCTTTCTTGGTATTATCGAGATAGCAAATTACCGCATTAGGGAGGAGTGACGAATGGTTACCAAGCGCGTTAAGTCAACGCCTAAATCGAATTCTGAGGTAAGCGCCCGCAAGCAGATCGAAACGAAGCCCGCAGCACCACCTTCCCGCGAGCAAATTGCCCAGCTAGCTGTGAGGTACTGGGCCGAGCGTGGCCGCCCGTATGGTTCCTCTGAACAGGATTGGCTTCGAGCCGAGCGAGAATTGATGGGCAAGGCATCGTAGGGATTTCCTTGCAGGCGCAGCGGAGCGCTCGCGATCTTCACCGGATCGATGGCCGAATTCTTTATCGATACCTTATGCACCTTATGCGACTGCGGTGGGGCGCCTGAATGCCTTGGCTCGTTTATTTTTCCTACGTCAGGTTTTCATGGGGACGGAAGACGAGGCGGATCATCTCGCGGACCAGGCCGTAGAACGCTAGCAGCCATGCTGCCATGGCGATGAAAAAGAAATACCGGGGAATCCAGAGCAGGAAGGGAAGGTTCATCACCTCGGACAGCCGGCACGTCGCAACTGTATACATGCCAAGCGGAAACACCGCACCCCAGTAGAGCGGGTTGTAGGAAAGCGCGAACCCCTGGTACACATGACGCCAGAAGCCCAGGACCACCAGCATCGGAATCCACCAGGTGGCCGTCGCCCAGAAGAAGACAGTGAAACCCTTCAAAAAGGGAACGAACTCCAGCAGGAAGCCCCCGTTATTCGCACTTTTGATCAGCATGGAGCCTGCCAGCGTCGAGATTGCCATCGCCCCCATATTGATCCAATAGGGCGGCATCAGGTCAGAAGCTGAAAAGTGAAAAAACGTATAACGGTAGAAGATCAGCGAGATGATCCAGATGTAAAGCATTCCCCCGCAGAGCCACATGCAGAGGCAAACGAAAAGGACCTCATCCGCGTAGTGACCGAACGTCGGCAGTAACAGCGCTCCCAGATTTGCGATGGCCTGCGTGCCAACCACCGCCAGCAACCATCCCCCATTGATCCCTTCCTCCAGTGGCGGCTTGTCACTTTTCACCGTAAAGGCAACAAAAATCAGATAGGTAAAACCGATCCAGAGAAAGACTGAACCAAACAAAAGTGCTCTCGCCATCGCCTCGTGCCGGACAATGACAACATATTGGGCTCCAAGGATGCCCGCCGCGGCAACGATGGTGAAGAAACCCAGGCCGACGCTATGGTCCGTTAGGTCATTCCAGAATAGGCGGGTGTAGAGGATGACTCGGGCGACGGTCATCGCCGAGAGAAGGATAAAAGCGATCAAATTTAGCCAGGTCAGCCCTCTCGCGAGCACCGGCATGCCGAGCAGGTCGGCTGCGATTGCAACCGCTCCCGTTGACATGACCATCCCAAAATACGCTGGATGCAGGTGTTGGACCTGTTCAGCTATTCCGCTCTTTATCGAAGCGAATCGCATAGCTTCACCGAAACGGCTGGCGCCAGCCTGGAATGGATCTCACTCGTTCGAATGCGAGATCCGACCAGATTGACTATTGGACAGTTTATACGGCGGTCCGCGAAAGCGATGTGACACCGGTCATAACACACTAGATTGCTTGTAATTTTGGGCAACGGGTTGGAAGCAGAAAGCGACCGATCATTGTGATGAGGACTGTTGCATCACAGGCAAGATTGCCGGAGCAACTTTCCGCACATAATTAGGCACAGTAGAAAAAGGCCGATTCTTTGATCGGCCTTGAGGTGTTGGTGCGAAAGGGGGGACTTGAACCCCCACGGTTTTACCCGCCAGATCCTAAGTCTGGTGCGTCTGCCAATTCCGCCACTTTCGCATTCTTTAGATTCAATCAGGTATGACCTTTCCGCTTCGCGCCCATTTTGCCGGTCACCGATTGAGTCACCACTTCGTCTGACGATGAGGTAGCTCCCAAAAGCTTACCCACAAGTTTCTCTACCGCTACCGGTGTGTGCTCCGGGGCCAAGTGAACCCAGCGCATCGTCCTCTGAATTGTACTGTGCCCCATGAACTGCGCAACAGCGCGAATATCTACACCCAGCCATCATGAGGCGCGAGGCGAACGTACGGCGGCTACAGTGCCATGTGTAGTCCTTTAGCCCGGCTTTCTCCACGGTAGGTTCAAATAGCAGCAAAGACAGCGCCAATACTATCTAAAACAATCATTTTGAATTGTCTGGATAACTCAGAGCGTTTGACGGAATGACAAACATTTATGGGTAGGACTCATTCGACGTATCGAACACGAAGGGCACCGGGTTATTCCTATGCCCTTTGTCTTGTCTCTCTAGAGCCGTGTGCGGCCTCTGCCGAACACGAGCCAGATAATGATAATGACCAAGATCAGGCCAACACTTCCACCGCCGTAGTAGCCGATGCCCGGCCCCATGTAATAGCCGCCGCCACCGAACACTAGCAAAAGAACGATCAATAGAATGATGAGCATGTTGGAAAGTTTAGCACGACGATGGGGCGGCTGTGGACACGTGGCTATTGGAACTGGGATAGCTGGCTACGTACGAACGATCTTGGATCACTTGTCCTGTTTTTCCAGCGATGTGATGCCCGGGCCTACTTCGTCAATTGCTTCGACAACACTATCGTCGGTATCGGGGCGGCCATCGCGGACACTCTCTTCACCAAGAGAGTTTTTGCTGCCCGCAGGAGCCTTAGGGTCGATTTTGTTGGAGCGCAAATTGGATTCGGGGGCACTCACGCCTTTACCGATATCTATGGTTGTTTTTCCCTGACTTGCCGCCATCCTGCACTCTCCTTTTTTCTGTCTGAGAGGTAGGATGCAGCCAATTGAAAACACGATAGGACGGAAAAGAAATAATTGCCTTCCTGCACTAGGAAGATGTGGGCGGGATGCCATCCGATTCAAAGCAAGAAATGGCGATTGATTTATCTGGCAAAGCGAAACCCACTATCCGAATCCTTACTGGATAGATGCCCTGTTTTGCAGCGTCCTGCATTGATAGCGGACCAAACTCCTCCGTGAGGGTTATCGGTCCAGGCCAAACTGAACCACGTAGAAAGCCTCGGCGCTTATTCCTTGCGCTCATAGGAGCGATAGCCGTGCTTGCGCACCAGAGAATCGCGTTTCGCTTCCTCTAAATCCGACTGAACCATTTCTCGAACCAGTTCTTCAAACCCGACGCGAGGTTTCCAGCCCAGGCGATCCAGGGCATGGGCTGCATCGCCCCGCAGCGTTTCCACCTCCGCGGGACGGAAATAGCGCGGGTCCACTGCGACAATCACATTGCCGGATTCGTCCAGCGCTTTTTCCTCGACGCCGCTACCAGTCCACTTCAATTTCCAGCCCAATTCCGCGGCCGCAATCGAGACGAAATCGCGCACGCTGTGCTGCTCTCCCGTGGCGATGACAAAATCTTCCGGCTTCTCCTGTTGCAGCATCAGCCACTGTACTTCCACGTAGTCACGCGCGTGGCCCCAGTCGCGCAGAGCATTCATGTTGCCGAGATACAGGCAATCCTGCAGGCCGACTTTGATGCGCGTCAGCGCGCGCGTGATTTTGCGCGTCACGAAGGTCTCGCCGCGGGTCGGAGACTCGTGATTGAACAGGATACCGTTGCAGGCGTACATGCCATAGGATTCGCGATAATTCACCGTAATCCAGTAGGCATACAGCTTTGCCACCGCATAGGGAGAGCGCGGATAAAACGGCGTCCGCTCCGTTTGCGGCGTCTGCTGCACCAGCCCATAGAGTTCCGACGTGGATGCCTGATAGAAGCGCGTGCGCTTTTCCAGTCCTAAGATACGGATGGCTTCCAGCAGCCGCAGGGCCCCGATTCCATCGACATCGGCGGTGTATTCCGGCTGCTCAAAGGAGACCGCTACGTGGCTCTGTGCCCCAAGGTTGTAGACCTCATCCGGCTGCACTTTCTGCATGATGTGGACCAGGCTGGAGGAGTCCGTCAGATCACCATAATGCAGGATAAAATTCCGCTGCTGAACGTGAGGGTCTTCATACAGGTGATCGATGCGGTCGGTATTGAACAGTGACGCGCGCCGCTTGATGCCGTGAACTTCATATCCCTTTTGCAGCAGGAACTCGGCCAGGTAGGCTCCGTCCTGCCCGGTAATGCCGGAGATCAATGCTTTCTTCTTCAAGATTCCACCCGATGATCGCTTCTGGCCCAGATCCCTGGACGCTGCTTCGCCCTTTTGCGGCAAGCCCGGCCTTGGGACAAACCCGGACCCATCCATTCCCCGGTCCCATCTATTCCCGGACACATCCATTCTTGCAGGATGCTTCCAGCGCCTGCCAATTTTCTGCATGGAGGACGCCTGTCCGTAAACAGTCATACCGATTTCAACTTACAGGAATCCGCTGGGTAAATCGACTTTCCGCCCATGTGGCAAAGAAACTGACCGGCTTCACGGTTGCGGTGGCTTCGTCTATCGGCGAAGGCGCTAATGATGGCCGGTCAGCCAGATTTTTACACCGCCTAGAAATGCGCGGCCCGGCATGGGAACGCCCGGAATTTCGTCGTAGCCGGTGTTGCTCAGGTTCGTCATCTGTACGAACGGCTGGAACCGTCCAGACTCATGCACCACAGAGCAGTCCCAAACCGGATAGGCGGTCTGCTGAAATCGCTGTTGCACTCCCACCCGCGTGTTGACCATCGCCCAACGCCCAATGTTGGCGTACCAGTTCACCACCGCATTGTGAACCGCGTAATTGAACATATACTCCGACTGCAAGCCATTCAGCACGCTCTGCGCACCATCCAGCCAGGTCCAGGAAAGATTGATTCTCTCGCTGTGGTCGATCTGCCAGGCCAACGAAGTCTCGGTTCCGGCAAAGGTAAGCCCATTCAGATTCGTCGCGTGCCACTTGTCCTGGGAAGAGGCGCGAACGTAGTCGATGAAGTTCGCCTGCGGCGAATAAAATCCCGTGACCGAGAGAGCCATGGAACGGTGCGGATACCAGTCGAAGCCGCCTTCATAGTCCCAGGCCGATTCCGGCTTCAGCTTCGAATTGCCCACGGTCGTCGGATCGCTGTAGTAGAGGTCCGTATACGTCGGCAGGCGAAATCCGTAGCCTGCCGAGGCGCGAGCCTTCAGTGTCGGGCGAATCCAGTAGAACGCCGCCACGTCCG
>JBDTBI010000530.1:0-3520 GCA_039924215.1 Acidobacteriaceae bacterium | reverse complement strand
CAGGGAGTCTCGACAGAGGCGGATGTGGTGCGAATTGAAGCCAGTCCTAATGGTTTAAGCGTAATCGAGAACTATTTTGTGAAGAATGCGTCCTCTCCGCCGGTAACGCAATTCGGAATGCACGCCTACGAAATTTATTTGCCCAAGGATGCGAAGATTGTTTCCTCCGCAGCTCTGGGCCCCGGCAGCATGCCGGTACAATCTGCTCCCGTACCGCTGGGGCCGCCCGGAAACTACAGCTTTGTCTTTCCCCTTCGGCCCGGAGAAACCCGTTTTCAGGTGAGCTATCGGCTACCCTATTCCGGCAGCTTTCAGTTTGAGCCGCGGTTTGCGGCGCCGGTAGATAACTTCGCCGTGATCCTTCCGAAGGGTATGCAGTTCACAGGAGTACCCACCGCCGCATTTCAGTCCATCGACGAAGATGTAAAAGTGCAAACCTATCTGACCAAGAACGTGACACCGCAGACCAAGCTGGCATTTCACGTTTCCGGCACTGGGCTGCTGCCGAAGGAAACTCCAGTCGGGTCGAATGACCAGAATGGCGGCGCCAATTCAAGCGTAGGCGCTTCGGGAATGAATCCAGAGCAAGCGGCCCAGAGTGCGGCGGAGAACAACACTCGTCCCGGCATCGGACTTGGCGTCCCTATTGATACGCCGGATCCGCTGCATAAATATCAATGGTGGATCGTCTCGCTGGTGGCTGTGTTGCTGGCGGTGGGTACCGGAGTCTCCATGAGACACAGGAGTCCAGTTCCCAACCCGGCCACGGTTCCGTCTGGGGCAACCGTTGCGGGGGGTGCGTCTCCTCAAAATGCCCGGCCGGTGGATAGCCCAGCGGTGTCACCAATCGCACCCGCGATACGCAATGTCGGTGAGAATTCTCAGCCCGGGCTTCTGGAAGCCCTGAAGGAAGAACTGTTTGTCCTGGAAAAGGATCGATTGGAAGGCCGCCTCTCTTCCGAGGAGTATGACCGTCAAAAAGCAGCTCTTGAAATTGTCCTGAAACGGGCCCTCCTTCGCGGTGCAACCTCCGGTACTGGCGAGTCGGCATAGCATCGATGTGGCTTGCCGCCCTTGACCATGGGCGTTTCTGCTACGGGAGTGCCCCGCTATCAAATAATGTCGGCTGAAAGACGACGTTTCCTGTGCGAGGCGTGTCCTCTGGTATGACGACTTGTACAGGCTTTTCATGCAGCAAAAGCTCCGTGGCCCGCACGCGGGGATCGCTATGAAACCAGCGCTGGAAGGGCTTGTCCGCAAGAAAATTCGTGATCGCGAGCAAAGACATACCCTGATGATGGGCCATCCACGAGGTTACCAGGGTGTATCGCGCACCCTTTGCGTGCGCAGCAGTGGTGGAATAATCTGCCGATTCATAGAAGCCGAATTCTCCTAGCCAACCAAGCTTCTTCATCCTGCGAAGATTCGCCAACGCATGCGCCGGATCTGCCTCCAAAGCAAGCGCAGTGGCGTAAGGTGCGATCACGAGTGAGCCTTCCTGGGGCGGATTCAAGGCCAATGCAGGAACTCCGAACGCATGATACTGGTAGTTTCCTTCCGCGTCGCACTGGCTTTGGCCAGCTTCGGAGATTCCCCATGGCATCCGCTTGCGGGCCACATATTCCTGCTGGGCACGGACAGCTCCAGGCAAAGACTGTGCCAGCAAAGTGCCCGGGGATGTTTGCATCCAGAGAGTCGGCATCATGTATTCGAACATGGAGCCGGACCAGGACATTAGAACCGGATTGCCATCGATCATTGTGGTTTTGCGGCCTATCCTGAACCAGCAATCCTGCTGTACATCGCCTTTGGCAATTGCGAGGAACAAAGCGGTTCGTGCCTCCGAAGCGAGCAGGTCATAGCACGAATCCACGGGGCAATCCCGCTCCGTGTCGTATCCGACTAAAAGCAGGCGGCGAGAAGGATGGAGCATCACGTGACAATCGGTAGCCTGAAACAGACGGTCACATATCTCCGCAATGGACTTCAGATTTGCGATCAATTGGTTCAGGTGTTGTTCGCTGGAGACCAGCGCAGCCATCAGTTCATTCGCGAGGGAATCCACTTCCTCTGTGGAATGCGGCAACTTTTGTGTCCGCGATGCCTGTAGTATCCGGCAAGTGGCCAGCGCTGTTTCCGGCGTGTAGAAATCGAGGGAGCGATTCGCTATGTCCTCATATGCCTTCTCAAAGGATGCAAACTTCGGGTGCAGCCAGGGGAGATACATCTCAACCAAAGTGGAAATCGAATGGACTCTGGCTTCCGCCTCGCCGAGTTCGGCGGAATTGAATGGAAAATCCAACGCAAGCAGGGACCGAAGCCAGCGATCCGGTCCAGCATCCTTTTGTGGCTGCAATGCAGCCCGTATCGCGATTTCCGTGGGTGACGGCGACGGGACATCTTCAAGAATATCGAGCAAACCTTCCCGCAGCGCGGGCAGCATGGGCGACTCCAGCAGTTCCAATGTCCCCATACGCAAACTGCAAAGCGAAGCCAGAAAATTCCCGCTGTCGACAGAGGACGCGATATATGGAGGGACCGGTTGCAGCGTGCCCGTGGCGTACCAGTTCAGCAGGTGGCCCTTCCACTTGGAAAGACTGTCAAGCGTACGCAGATTTTCGAGGGTCTGTTCTGTGTACTCCTGAGGCGTCAGGTATCCCAAAACCAGAGCAGCCTGTCGAGCGTTCAACTGCAGGCCGGCGTTGGTAGGGGAGATGCGAAACGCTGTGCGATGGTCCTCTTCCTGCACGTTGTCCGGCACCAGCCCGTGATGGCCATCGCGAGTATGCTGTGTAAAATAGCACCACGTCCGCCACGCAACTTTCCGCAGGAAACGCACATCTTGTGTGGAAAGCCGAATTTCTAGTCCGCCCGGAGGTCGATTGAGCCATAACGTAATCGGCTTTGCCAGCGACCAGAGAAACAGTATGGGGAGAGCCCACGGGAGAGCCGCCGGACGCACTGCCCAGACAAGAATAGCCAGCAGGAGCGATAGCAGCGGGACAAACCGCATGGTCATTTCGACCGGAGTTCGTTTGGCGCCACCGAGTTCCGCCTGGGCGGCAGTCTCCCACTCCAGGAGCCGCTTTCCGGTGACAAAACTACGAATCAAAGACCGCACGATTGCATCGAACATCAGCAGCGTCTGATGTTCGAGAAAGGCAAAATTCAGACTGGTCGAAAAAAACAGTACCAGGGAATCTCGAATTGATTGCGGAACATGCCCCCGCTGTTCAGCCAAAGCTGCCCGTACAAGGGAGAACAGAAATTGAACAAGGGCTGGAATAAAGACGATCAATAACGTCGCGATCGTCCAATAGCGTGCCGTTCCAGGCAGCCACAGCCAGCCTACAACCAGCAGGAGGAGCGTCGCCGGTTCGACCAGACTGCGCCGGAGATTATCGAAGATTTTCCATCTGGAGATGTTGGACGTCGGATTCTCAACAAATTGTCCCGACTCATTTGGAACGCGGCTGAACAGCCAGCGTAATATCTGCCAATCACCGCGTACCCAGCGATG
>JBDTBI010000529.1:0-5251 GCA_039924215.1 Acidobacteriaceae bacterium | reverse complement strand
TCCGCATCATTACGCGCCCATCTTTTGTCATCTGCGGATTGATGTTGATGACCTGAACCCCTTGCGGCAGGACCAATTCCAGGTCCATCAGCGCCGTGGTCCAGGAGAATGATTTCTGGCGAAACATCTGATTCAAAAATTGCGAACGATTCAGGGTGGCTGCGTTCGATGGCTCCCGCATCAAGCTCTGGTCTTGCTGCCATTCCTGCTTGAGCGCCTGCGTGGCAGCCGTCCATTGCTGGACGGTAGCCTGTGCCTTTGTCGCCTTGATCTCTACCCCCCGCAACAGAAGAAAAATAGCAACAGCCAAAATGCACAAAGCCAAGGCAGCAAGGCGTAGCCGCAGAAGCACTGGGCGCATTTCAAAAAAAGGACGAGAAGCGAGATTGAGAGCAATGCGCATCAGCCGCGCAGCGCCCCCACGACGCTGGTAAATCGGCCCGGTTCAACCCGGCTGGGAACAGCGCTTGTGGAAAAGGATTGCGAGTTCACCAGGCTCCGCAACGGAATCTGCCACGTTCCATCGGCTGCGAGATTCTGACGTAACCCTTCCGCCGATTCCAGGCCCGCAACCCACACTTCTTCCAGTGGGACATGCAGCCTGTCTTCGTAATACGCTGCTGCTACCAGAACCGCTTGCGTCCGATCGCCCGGCTCTGCATTGGTATGATCCGTTGTTCGGTACAGGAGCAGTTCCCCGTTGTGCGTGATGGCGGTCGTCATGGAATCCTGCTCCGTATGCACAAGAAGGTGGGAACCAGTGTCTGGCAGCGCAGCCATGGCGGCTAGTGTAGCGGGCAACAACACGCCGGGCTCACGTTGCGCGCTCCGCATCATGGACTCAACCTCATCCCGTGTTTCCGCCGGCATGGCAGCCGCGATCACTTGCACCAAGCCAGTCTTGCTGGCGCTATTCGATGGTTTCACCAACTGATACGACACGGCAGCAGCATCCGCATCGAACGGCAGCATACGGCGCAAACGAAAACGCACGAGTGGCAGTATCTCCTGCGGCTTTGTCGGCAAGGTATCGAAATCCAATACATGCACCCTGGTGCAGGCGTCGGGTAGAATCAGCGTCCAATCCCGTCCGCGGGAATCGATGGCGTCAAGCGCATTTTCGAGTGCAGTTTGGAGCGCTCTGCTATCACGAAACACTGGTGCTTCCACTCCGACTGCGACGGTGCCTTCGGGCAGCGGCACAAACACGGCTGCTTCCAGCGGAGAGTCCACCCTAGGCGAACCGCCGGCCAGAATCCCATCCGGTGCGATTTCGCAGGCTAGCCGCGGACGCACTGCAGCTTGCAGTGAAGTTGAGAATAGATGCATGTAGGTCAAGCTTACCGTGAAGCTTCGATGAAAGTAACTTTATTGATTTCTTTCAGCGTTGTCAGGCCCAAACGGATCCGCTGCAATGCCGACTCCCGCAAAAACGACATGCCTTCGCTCCGCGCCGCTTTGCGAACTTCGGAACTTGGCCGTTTCTCCAGAATAATTTCCCGGATGTGGTCATTTAGCTCCAGCAATTCGTGAATTGCTGTACGTCCTTTATAGCCCGTGCCGCCGCATTCGATACAACCGGCGCCCTCCTGGAAGGTGAAATCCGACCATTCATCCAGGTCAAGCCCACTCATCACCAGGGTGTCGCGGTCGTATTTCACGGGCCTCTTGCAGTCCTCGCAAATGACGCGAACCAGCCGTTGCGCCAGAATGCAGTTCAGGGCGGAAACAAAATTGTAGGGTTCCACGCCCATGTTCAAAAAGCGGCCCAGCACATCGACGACGTTATTCGCGTGAACGGTGGTAAAAACCAAATGCCCGGTCAAGGCGGAATTAATGGCAATCTGCGCCGTTTCCTGATCGCGGATTTCGCCGACCAGGATCTTATCCGGATCGTGGCGCAGGATGGAACGCAGTCCGCGGGCGAACGTCAGCCCTTTTTTCTCGTTGACTGGAATCTGAGTGATGCCGCGAATCTGATATTCCACGGGATCTTCAATCGTGATGATCTTATCTTCATCGCTTTTGATTTCGTTCAAGGCTGCGTACAAGGTGGTTGTTTTGCCGGACCCGGTCGGTCCGGTCACCAGCACCATGCCATACGGTTCGCGGATATAGCGGCGAAAACGGCGAAGATCATCTTCGTCAAAGCCCACAACATCGAGCGTGAGCGAACGAAACGTCTCGCTCATCGATTCCTTGTCCAGGACTCGAAGGACAGCATTTTCGCCGTGCACCGTCGGCATGATGGAAACGCGAAAATCGATCAGACGGCCTTTGTAACGCACGCGAAAACGGCCATCCTGTGGGACGCGGCGCTCGGCGATGTCGAGCTCGCTCATGACCTTGATACGGGACAGAATGGTTTGGTGGTGTTCGCGCGCAATGGGAGCCATAGCTTGCTGCAGAACCCCGTCGATGCGGTACTTGACCATTAGGCAGTCGTCGTACGTCTCCAGGTGAATATCGCTGGCCCTTCTCTCGAGCGCGGTAAAGACCATGGTATCCACCAGCCGGATAATCGGGCTAATGTCTTCTTCTGAGGTTAGCTTTTCAATCGAAAGCGTTTCGTCTGGGTTGTCCTCGGACGAAAGAACGTCGAACGTCAATCCCTCGGTGGCTTCGTCCAGCACGCGCTGAGACTGTTCCGTCTTCTTCAACAGATCCGTGATCTGGCTAAGTGTGGCCACCCTGACCGCGATTTTCTGTCCCAGCAGGCTGGAAATTTCATCCAGCATCATCAATCGGCTGGGGTCGCTAACGGCGATCACCAGCTTGGTGTCCAACTGCTCCAGCGGGACAAAGTTGTAGCGGAACATCATGTCGACCGGCACGGTTCGGAACAACTCGTGCTGAATACGAAAATTTCTGAGATCGACAAATTCGCACCGATACCGTGCGGCAAGCGCTGTGGCCTGCGCAATTTCATCGCCGGCAATCGACTTTCCGTTCGGAATGACTGCAATCTCCGCCATACTATTTCTCCTTCTAGTGCTGCATCGCGCCAGCCGCACCCAGGCTAAAGATGGGCAGGTACAGTGCGATTAGGATCGTAACAACGAGGCCGCCCATAACAATTAAAATTGCCGGTTCGATCAGGGAGAGCGCCGCAGTCAATGCGGTCTGTACATCCTCTTCGAAAAACTCGGCAACGGAGGTCAACATCCCGGGCAGAGCACCTGTTGTTTCGCCGACTTCAATCATCTCAATGGAAAGCTCAGGAAAAATCTTCGTGCTATTCAGGCTTGTAGCCAGCCCTTTGCCTTCTCGCACGCTGGTTACGGATTCCAAGACAGCCCTGCTCAGCCGGCGGCTTCCAATCGATCGTGCCGCGGTTTCCAGAGACGGTACCAGCGGCAAACCTCCGGACAACAGGGTGGAGAGAGTACGAGCGAATAGCGCTACCTGATATTTGACCCAGATCCCGCCAAAAATTGGGGTCGCAATACGAACGGAATCGATCCGGTTCGCGCCGCCGTCTGTCCGGCTCCAGCGAAGGAATCCGAAAATGAGCGCTGCGAAAGCCAACAGCAAATACGGAAGGTATGCCTGGAAATTCTTTCCCATCTCCAGCATAAATACGGTAATACCCGGCAACTTGGTTCCGATCTGGTCATAAAGCGCGGCAAAACGCGGCACAACAAAGCTGATTAAAAAGATGAATAAGCTGGTGACCATCACAATCAGCAAAACAGGGTACACCAGCGATGCGATCAGCTTTTTGCGAAACGTCAGGGCAATGCGTTGGAACGCCAGATATCGCGTGAGGACTTCTTCCAGGTTGCCGGAACGCTCCCCAGCCAGCAGCGATGTTGTGTAGATCACGGGAAACCCGCCCTGAGATTCAAACGCGGCGGAAAGCGATTGTCCAGTACGGACCCGGACCGCTACATCTTCCAATTGCGCACGAAGGGCTGGAGCCTTCTGCCGCTTGGCCAACAAATCCACTGAGGACAAAATAGGCAGGCCAGCGCGAATCAGTGTGAGAAATTGTTGATTGAAGATTAAAAAAGGTTCCAGCTTGACGCGCTTGCTCGTGCCTGTTTTACCGGCAATTCCCTTTGGCTTGACCCAGTACACGAACTGGCCCGACTGGGCGAAGCGCTGGCGTAATTCCTCGGCCGAGTTTGCCAGGTGGACGTTTTCCTGCACGTGCCCACGCTCATCGGCAGTTTTGACTAGATATTCCACAAAACTTCATTCCTTTTGCCGCGCAGGCACGTCTCCTGCCGGGCACGATCCAAGGCCACGATTCAAGGCATGGTGCTGCCTTAAGATACCAGTCTTGCAATGCGTCCGGCCGGCCGAACCATGAACGGTAACGATACTAAATTGGCGCCAGTCCATGAACGACAGCGACTCCAGCAGGCGGATGAAAGGAGAACGTGTCGGAGGGCAGGGGTGGATTGGCATGTTCTTCGGTCAAGAGAAAACCTGTGATCGCGCCGTCGGTTTCTTTCCATTGGATAGCCGTAATCCTGCCATCGGGGGTCACGGTCAACTCGACCTCGGCCACTCTCTGTTCCATGCCTTTGGGAACTCCGCGCAACTGATATCCCGTGCCATCCGCAGTCAGGGTCAAATTTGTCAGTTCTTTCTCGATCTGCGTATGGCCCAATAAAAATCGTAGCGGAGAGCGAAAACCTTCCAACTGTTTTGCCGGATAGCGCTCCGCCTGGGCATCTCCCGGTGTGTAGGAGTAGCCGTATTTACTGTCGATGACAAAAAGCTTGCCCTTCGGGTCCGTATAGTTCCATCGCATGCGGCCCGGTTTTTCCAGCAACAAAATACCGCTTTCGCTGCGCTTCATTCCCATGCCCTGATACGACTCTGTGAAATGGACGCTGAGCGAATGCAAATGGTTATAGTGCGTGTCTACCCGCTTGGTCACTTCTTTGAGTGTTTGGGTGGGCTTTGCGCCATGAACCGCTGGTTGCGACGCGGGTGCAGTCCGGGCCATCGACGGCCCTGGGAGGGCAAACACCATGCCGGACAAGATGATCGCAGCCAGCTGAAGTCGAACTCGCTGGAGAATCATTGCCGGACTGAGGATACGGTCTGCGCCTGTCAAAAACTTTACGGAATGTCCGTTTTCATCTTTCAAGATTTACGAAATGGGCTGCGTACAATTCGTACTGCCCGCTGGGTCGGCCTTGATTTCGCCAGTCTGATCCATGCAGAATCCGCGGTGGCCGGTCTTTCCCACCGCTTGAGGAACGGCTGTCACCTCAAACGAGGTAATCACGTCCTG
>JBDTBI010000528.1:0-5899 GCA_039924215.1 Acidobacteriaceae bacterium | reverse complement strand
ACGGTCTGAGACAATCCGTAATACCTATATGCACCGAAGCTACCTGGGAGTACTCGAGAAGGCATCGAACGACACGCCTCGCGACATCAATCGCAGGCTGGCATTCGATCTGATACGCAGATTGCAGCCTGTGTCGCGTGCCGATCTGGCGCGTGCCTCGGGGCTGCAGCGAAGCACTATTTCGCTGATCGTGGAGCAGCTGATTGCAGCGCAGTGGGTTGTGGAGGGCAGCTTAGGATTTCTGCCGATGGGCCGCAGGCCAACCCTTTTGCAGCTTAGCGAGCGACGTGCTGTAGTCGTGGTGGACGTCCACCCAGGCCGCGCCAACATCGCCATCGGCAGTATCGACGGCAGCCTCGGAGCACAGATCCCTGTTGCGCTGTCGAATGGGGCGAAAGAGGGCTCCAGGCAGCTTGCTTCTGCGATCAAGAAGCTGATGAAGGCTCATCCCGAGCGCCTCTTTCATGGAATTGGCATGAGCCTTCCAGGCGGCGTCGACGACGCGCAGCGGCTGATCTTCGCTCCCAACCTTAACTGGCTTCATTGCGATATTCAATCTGTGCTTCAACGCGCGACGGGCCTTCCCGTGGAGATCGAGAACGCGGCGAATATCTCACTGCTAGGGGAACTATGGTTTCGAGGGGCGAATGAGGCTCGGCATCTGGCTTTGGTTGCCGTAGCGGAAGGCATCGGCGTGGGTGTCGTGAGCAATGGGCTGATGGTGCGTGGAATGAATGGGCTGGCCGGCGAAATCGGCCACCTGACGCTCGACGAAGACGGACCCGCGTGTCACTGCGGCGCGCGCGGATGCTGGGAGACATACGCCTCGAACCGCGCGGCGGAGCGCTATTACAAGACGCTGCGGGGCCGGGCTTCCGGCGCCTCTTTTGAGGAGTTGCTGCGGCTGGCCGACCAGGGAGATGGCCTCGCTGTCCAGGCTCTGGAGCAGATGGCCTTCCAACTCGGCCGCGGTCTTCGCATTCTGACGACTGCCTACTCGCCCGAAGCGATCATCATCAGCGGTGAGCTGACAGCCCAATGGAAACGTTTCGCGCCGATACTCGAGAGCGCTCTGAGGCGCCATACACTGGCAGGGTCCGCTCCTAAACTTGTTCCCTCAAACGACGGTGCTTTGAGCCGACTGCGCGGCGGGATCGCACTCGTATTGCAACGATAAGATTCCCTGTTGGAATGGGCCGCATTTTCTCCTCCGAAAAAGCTTGCACTTTGTATGAAGCTCGAATTATTATTCGGGGCAACATACAGAAGGCCCTATAAGGCCCCCCTAGCCTGAATGTAGGACGAGCACAGCACCCTTTTGAGGAGGCAGTTTTGAAACACACCAAGCTCTATCTTTCCCTGTTCCTATCTCTGGCTTTTATTGTGCTGTGGGGAACCCGTGCCGAAGGCCAGGCCGTGACGGCGACGCTGGTTGGCACCATCACCGACCAGAGCAGCGCGGTTGTGGCCAACTCTCCGATCACGATTACAAACGAGGGCACTGGCATCAGTCACTCTGCGGCCACGAATGCGAGCGGCAATTATGAGTTCTCGCTGCTGCAGCCGGGCGTCTATTCGGTGAGCGTTTCGGCTCCCGGATTCAAGCACCTGGACAGGCGCGGTGTGGAAGTCCAGCTCAACACGACGACACGTCTCGACCTGGTTTTGCAGGCGGGCGCCAGCAGCCAGACGATCACCGTCAGCGGCCAGGTCCCGCTGCTGCAGACGGACCGCGCCGACGTCAGCGCGCAAATCGAATCCCATCAGATGCGTGACCTGCCGATGGGAGCGCAAAGAAACTTCCAATCGCTGGAAGCGTTGGTTCCGGGCGTCAATAACCCTAACCCAGACCACTCAACGTTTTTCAATGCGCAGCAATCCTATAGTTTCCAGGTAAACGGGCAGTCGGAGCTGTCGAACAACCTGCAGATTGAAGGCATCGACGATAACGAGCGCACGGGTCTGTTGCAGGTGTATATTCCACCGGCGGCGGCCATCCAAACCGTCAATGTAGAAACCAGCAACTATGCGCCAGAGTTCGGACGCTCCGCCGGCGCCGTCACCAACGTGATTCTTAAATCGGGCACGAATCAGTTTCATGGGTCCGCCTATGAGTTCAACCAGGTAAGCGCACTCGCGGCGCGCAGTTACTTCAACAATTCCGGTGCGTTTCCGCGCTCGACGATCAATTATTACGGCGCGACCCTGGGCGGCCCGATTGTGAGGGACCACACCTTCTTCTTCGGAGATTTTCTGCGGACCAGCAATCATCAGGGCCAGTTTCAACTGTTGAGCGTGCCGACCGCGGATTTTAGAAACGGCAACCTGAGCGGCGGTCCCACAGCCGTCTATGATCCGCAGACTGGGAATCCGGACGGAACCGGACGGCAGCAGTTTGACTATCAAGGAAACCTGAACACGATCGATCCGGCAAGGATCAATCCTATTTCAACGAAGCTGATGGCCTTGGTTCCGCTGCCCAATGTGCCTGGCGCCGGCTTTACCAATAACTATCAGAAAAACACGGTTTTTAACGTCGATGCCAACACGTACGACATCAAGGCCGACCAGCGGGTGGGCAAGAACGACATCTTGACAGGCCGGTTTAGCTGGCAGCGCACCACAACGTTTCAGCAGCCGGTATTTGGAGATGCGGGGGGTCCGGCGGCGGGCGCATTCGAGGGCACGGGAATCAACACGACTTACAACACGGCTGGCGAATATACCCACGTATTGTCTCCCACGCTCTTTACCGAGATCCGCGCCGGAGTGGACCACTACCGCAACACGGCACAGCAGGCGGACTACGGTACCGACGCCTCGACCGCCATCGGCGTACCGGGGGTGAACATATCTCCGTTCAACAGCGGCCTGGTCGGGATCGACATTGCCGGTTTCTCCTCACCGATCGTCGGCTATAGCGCCAGCATCCCCTGGGTGAGAGCGGAAAGCAACATTGACTTCACGAATAACTGGACAAAGATACTCGGCAATCACTCCATTAAGCTCGGCTTTGAACTTCGCCGCGTTCGCGACAATTTGACACAGGGTCAGACCTTCAGCCCGCGCGGCGTCTACAGGTACAGGGATGGGCAAACCGGCCTGAATGCACCAGGAAACAAAACCAGCTTCGCGAATGACTTTGCCAGCTTCCTGCTGGACATTCCGGACCAGGTGGGACGCGACGCGCCTGTCACTTCCGCATCGTGGAGGCAAACCCTGTATTTCTCCTTTGTCCAGGACACCTGGCAGGCGACGAAGTCGCTGACACTGACCTATGGCGTGCGGTGGGAGTTGTATCCGGCCGCGACCCCGGACAGAAAGGGCGGTTTCTCCCAATACGATACAAATACTAATACGCTGCATGTTTCCGGGTATGGCGACGTGCCGGACAACATCGGCATGAATACCAATTGGAACGATTTTGAACCGCGCCTGGGCTTTGCCTATCGCGCGCTACCCAAAACTGTGATCCGGGGCGGATTCGGGATCAGCCACACGCCGTTCCAGGACAACAACTATGCCTATAACTTCCCCGTCCGGGGGAACAATGCCTACAACTCCTTGAGTAGCTATACACCCGCGCTTCTTCCTGATGGGAGCACCGCCACCCTTGCAGCTGGATTTCCACCTCTCGTCGCGCCAGCGATTCCGGCGGACGGCATCCTGCCCGCCCCCATCAACCAGAACTATACCTCGGTCAATGTGCACTACCACGATCCTTATGTCGAGTCCTATAACCTCAGTATCGAACGACAGATCGGCGCCTGGACGGCGACTGTGTCGTACGTGGGCAATGTCGGGCGGCACATCCCGATCAATTACAACCTGAATGCCGGACTGGTTGCGGGCGCAGGTGTGCACGGGGAGCCTTACTTCCAGAAATTCGGGACCACAGCGACAATCGAGCTGCTGCCCGCGGGAAGGAACACCAACTACAACAGCCTGCAGGCACGCGTGAACCGCCGATTCCACAACGGGCTGGCTATCACCTCTGCCTTCGCGTGGCAAAAGTCCATGGGCTATAACTCGAGCACGACCGGACTGGCAGGGCTGAGCTTTTACCTGGATCCGCCACGCGATTACTCAGTTCTCGCCTTTAGCCCCGCCGTCACCTCAGTTAGCAGTTTCATCTACGAGCTTCCGTTTGGACAGGAAAAGCCTTTTCTGAATCGGGGGTTGATGGCGAAGGTTGTGGGCGGATGGCAGGTGAGCGGCATCGTCTCTTTCTTTAGAGGGACGCCGCTGTTTTTCACCGCGAGCAGCAGCCAGTTGAATGCGCCGGGAACCTCCCAGGTGCCGAATGAGGTGGCTCCGTTCCGCAAGCTCAAGGGGGTCGGAACGAAGAGTCCGTGGTTCGATACCTCGGCGTTTGAACAGCCCGTAGGACCTGCGCTGGGCAACATGGGCAAGAGTGCATATAGCGGCCCCGGTTCAGCTAACCTAAATGCTTCTGCTTCCCGGACCTTCCCCATTACGGAGCGGTTGAGGTTCCAGTTCCGGATCGATGCCACCAACGCGCTAAACCATCCGGTATTCAGCAATCCCGACACCACGCTAACCGACGCCAACTTCGGCAAGGTAACGGGCACCGGTGGCAGCGGCGGAAGGACTTTGCAGTTGTCTGGGAACTTGACTTTTTGACGCATGAAGCAAGCCCGATTCAAAACACTGGAGAAGTGAAGGGCTCGTGTGCGTAAAAAGAAGCTGAGCGGCCTCGGCCTTGCAGAATTGGCTGCGACGAGGCCGCCCTCGGTTTGCTACGTCGAGGCCGCCCCAGCCGAGGCTCAGGAGACCGACGATTTGCTGAAGAAAGTGACGTAGCTAAGCCTGTGGTGGTAAGGGAAGAGGGTGACGCTCCATGAACAGGCGCGGACATCGCGAGTTGTACGCAGTTGCCGCAGTTGCCATCTTCGCCGCACCGGCGGATTTTGCAGCCATCCCCGCTGGGGGACCAACACGCATTGAACCGGCGACAATGGCTCGCGTCGGCACGGTCAGCAATCGGTTCCTCTCCTATAACATCGAAATGCTGGAAGTTACGGGCGGCAGGTTTTGGAAACCATACAGTGATCTGAAGCAGAGCGGAGACAAACCCAAGCCTAAATCGCCAAAGACAGGCGCTGCGGCCGCACTGAACGCCGACTTATACGAGTACCGACCGCCGATCGATCTCGCGAACCCGCGCCTGCGCAAGCTGGCTGCGGCGCTCGGTCCCGCCTATGTACGAGTCAGCGGAACATGGGCCAATACCACCTATTTCGATGACACGAATGGGCCCGCTCCTTCGCACCCTCCCTTCGGCTTCAATGGTGTGCTGACACGCAAACAATGGAAGGGCGTCGTCGACTTCTCGCATGCAGTCGATGCGCAGATCGTCACGTCGGTCGCCACCAGTGCGGGCACTCGTAATGCGGCCGGCGTATGGACTCCCGACCAAGCTGGTAAATTCCTCTCCTACACACGCTCGATCGGTGGGAATATTGCCGCAGCCGAGTTCATGAATGAGCCTACGTTCGCTGCCGGGGGCGGAGCTCCAAAAGGTTACAACGCCGCTTCCTTTGGGCGGACCTGAAGGTATTTATTCCGTTCATGCGAAAGGCAGAGCCTCACACGATCATCCTGGGTCCCGGCTCAGTCGGTGAGGGCGGAGGTCTTACACTGCCTCCATCCGTCCCGTTTCTCAAGACCGAAGCGCTGCTGCAAGCTGCAGGCCCCGTCTTCGATGCGTTTTGTTACCACTTCTATGGAGCGGTCTCGGAGCGGTGTGCCGCTTTAGGTGCCGGAGGAACAACCCCGGCTGCCGCGCTCTCGAACGATTGGCTTTCGCGCACCGACAAGGTGGAGGCGTTCTATGCAGCGCTGCGCGACCGCTTTGAGCCGGGCCGACCGCTCTGGA
>JBDTBI010000527.1:0-3124 GCA_039924215.1 Acidobacteriaceae bacterium | reverse complement strand
TCGCCATCGGCAACAAACCGCTGACGACATCACAGGAACAGGCGGAGACGCAACGATTGCGAGGACTCCTTGCCGATCCGTCGCTGCAGGAGCATCGCCGCCGAAGTGAACAAAAGGACGCCGCCCGGATCACCGACATTATGCGTCTCCTTCCCGAAGCGTTTCTTTATAAGGCTGTGGATCGAGACGCATCGAAGGATCTGATTCACCTGACGTTTACACCCAACCCACGCTTCTCTCCGCCCACTTTGGAATCCCGCGTCCTGACGGGAGTCCGTGGAGATGTGTGGATTGACTCACAGGATTTGCGCGTGGTTCGCATAAAGGGCCACCTGTTTCGACAGGTCGAGTATGGCTGGGGCATTCTGGGCACGTTGTATCCCGGCGGAGCCATTAGTATTGAGCAAGTCAAAACGTCCGACTGCGGTTGGCGGTTCGCGCATCTCAACCTGGACCTGACAGGCAAAAAATTCATGTTCGCGTCTCTGCACATCGTCGTGGACGAGACCGGAACCGATTACTCTCCGGTGCAGCGCAACTGGAACTATGCCGATGCGATCCATTGGCTGTTGCAAATGCCTGCCTCTGCTATGGAGCAGAGTAAATCCCAGCAGCCATCCATCCAATCAACCAAATAGGCGATTCCGACGCGATACTGCTCTATGCCTGACTACGCCCGCGCCTGCGCTGCCCCGGCAGACTCTCCGTGCGCTTTGTTCCGGTGATGGAAACGCTCGCTGCGAACGGTCAACTGCTCCACTCGGTCCCGCTTCACTTCAAAACCACGGCCAACACTTTGTGGCACCAGAATTTCTCCGTTTGGCGTCACTTCCACAGCCGGATCGATAATGTCTTCTTCCCAATAACGCGTGGAAGCCGAAACATCTCCCGGCAGGATAAAGTTTTCGAGCGATGCAAGCGCGATATTGTGCGCGCGGCCGATGCCCGTCTCCAGCATGCCTCCACACCAGACCGGAACCCCGCGTTCCGCCGTCACATTATGCACGCGGATCGCTTCGCTGAACCCACCCACTCGTCCCAGTTTGATGTTGATGATGCGGCAGGATTCCATTTCAATCGCCGCCAAGGCATCGCGTCGATTGTGAATCGATTCATCCAGACAAATAGGAGTTTCCAGTTGACTTTGCAGCATGGAATGAAAATAAAAATCGTTATGCCAGAGCGGCTGCTCAATCATCAGCATGCCGAACGCGTCCAGGGAACGCAGAAGATCCTGGTCCTTCAGGCGGTAGGAACCGTTCGCATCGCAGCTCAACGCAATGCCCGGCCAGCGGGTACGAACCGCCTCGAACATCTGGACATCGTAACCTGGTTTGCATTTTAGTTTGATGCGTTGGTATCCGGCCGCCAACTCCATTTCAACCAGATCCAGAAGTTGTTCGATGGATGGCTGGATGCCTAATGAAACTCCACAGGGAATCTTCCGCCGCACACCTCCCAGCAATTCCCACAGCGGAACTTCGAGCTGCTGGCTTTCCGCGTCCCACACGGCATTTTCCAGTGCGGCCTTGGCCATCCGGTTCCCACGCACGGAGCTCAAAGCCTTCGGACACGCTCCCGCGGAGCTGATCTCGGCGTGAAGCAATGCCGGTATCAGTTCGTTGCAGAGCATCACCCAGGCGGTATCGGTACATTCAGCGCTGAAGCTGGGATGCTCTCCAGCGGTACATTCACCCCATCCGGTCACGCCTTCGGCCTGCACTTCAACCAGAAGAATGCGCCGCTCCGTGGTGCGCCCAAAACTGGTTTCAAATGGCCGGATCAGCGGCATGCGTATTTCGCGCAGCACCACACTGTCAATCTTCACAAATCCCCCGCAAAGCCGGAAATCAATCCACTCGGGTCGCCTGCCCGGCTGGATCCCAGAGACCCAGCCGATACTGCGCGGACCCTTCCGGCAATTTCTGAAGCCGCAGCACCGTCAGTCCAGATGAAAAGGCCGCAAGAAATTCCCGTCGAAGGCCCATAAGCGATTCTAACGCCGATGTGGCGAAGGAACTGCCTGCGTCATCTGCCATTGTTTTCCTATCTGTAACAGTGATTGTTCTTTGGATGTCGGAATCCTTCGGATCGCGTCCAGCACTCAAGCGCTGCACTCGTTCGGACTGGAGCCACCATTCCGCATGCAGTCGGTCTGTGGGTAGCGCACCGTGCAACGGCGACGTGGAAGAACCATAGAAATCCGGCGTATAGCGCCGAACCACTGCACCTAGCTTTTCCATATTGAAATAGGCATTCTTCACTTCCATCGGATCAAACGTCCACTCAATTAAATGAATCCCTCGTGCCAGTGCGTCCTCTCGCTGCGCCATCTTTAACATTTTTCCAATGCCGCAATTGCGATATTCCGGCAGCACGGCAAGCATTTGCGAATGCAGATACGGCCGTCCATCGCGCACACCCGGAACAGCCAAAATGAAACCAGTTAGCCGCGACCCGTCCCACGCACCAAGCACCTGTCCGCCGATGGAATTTACAACCACAAACATTCTGCGTGGAATCGCATCCAAATCCTGAAATTGCCAAACTGTCTGTTGCAGGCCGACACAGGCTTCCATGTCCTGAACAGAACTCATTTTTCGGATTGCAATCGTCGTCTCGGCTGGCTTACTCACCGGCGATGTCCTTTTGTTTCGCAGATGGTTCCGCAGCCTGCTCGGCAACCTTGGCCTGGTCCCAGAGTGTTTCCAGCTCATTCGGAGCAAGCCCGGTGAGCGCGGGCGTAGACGTCTCCATGGATGCGAACCGGCGGCGAAATTTTGCATTCGAGCCACGCAATGCAAATTCAGCATGCAGTCCCAGTTTGCGGGCCAGATTCACGACCGTAAACAGCACGTCTCCCAGCTCCGCCTCCTGTTCCGCCCGTCGGCCTGCGGCCATGGCTTCTCGCAGCTCATCGAGTTCTTCCTGCAGTTTGTCGAAAACCGGCGCCGCATCGTCCCAGTCAAAGCCGACGGTTGCCGCCTTGCTTCCTAGCTTTTGAGCCTCTGCCAGAGCAGGCATAGAACGCAGCACCGTGTCCAGCAAAGATGGCTCCCGCGGATTTCTCACTTGTCCGCACTTTTGCTCGCGCTCCGACTTTTTTATTTCTTCCCAATTCGCA
>JBDTBI010000526.1:0-4714 GCA_039924215.1 Acidobacteriaceae bacterium | reverse complement strand
CGTTCCGATCGACCCAATCGATAAATCGCTGATTTTTTGTATCCCAAAACCCCATCGGAAGAGGTTGAACCAGCATGGCGGCTATCTTTTTGGAATAGCCGGAGTAGTACATGGACTTATCTTTCCGGTTCAAAATGCTTTCCATGTTGGCCAGCAGGGCGAATGTGTGGGCTGCGAATGCGCCTGCCTGGGTCACGCGCCCATCTTTGATCACCTGATCTTCGTAATACACATCGGACCATACGCGTCCGTACTGGTCTGTATTTGCAATCGTCAAAGATGCGGCATTTTCCAGGTTGACGATATTCCCGCGGAGCCACGCCGTGTCTTTGGTGGCTTCCTAATAGCGCCAGGACTCTTCCAAAACTTCAATATTGCCGGTCAGCAGAAACATTTCAGCATTTGTCTTCCTGTCCTGACTGTTTCTGCGGACATGATATTCGCGCAGGCCAGAGGGCTGAATCGAGCACGGGATGCGAAATAGCTTTTCGGGATCCTGGTTCATCACCTTGAACTGAAGTGCAATCATGCGCCGGACAATATCCAGATCGAGGGCCGACCCCATGGCGAGACGGCCTTTGATCTGAAATTCATGATCGACATCCGGATACGTGCCGGCATAGGCTTCGGGGTTTAAGGTGCTGATTACATATCCGTCGCTGTACGGATACTTTCTCGCCCTCGTCTTTTCGACGACCGACGGCAACATGGTTCCCCAGTAAAAACCGGCCAGGGCATTTTCGAGCGCCTCCCCATCTTTTATGTGGAACGAATAACGATTGTTGAACGCGTCGCTGTGAGGGCGCGGCTCCGCTTTATAGAGTTCAAAGTTGTCGCCGGTTACGCGGACCTTCATGACATCGTCAAGCTGCGCGGTCATCGACTCCCCACGTTCCAGCTTGATGTACCAGGAATTTTCTCGAGAGGAGGGACTTACAGGCAGTACCCAAAGGTTAGTGTTCGCTTCAATCTGGCTGCCGACTGCATTGATGGGCAAAACCCACCATTGATCCAGTTCACGATTGATGCCCACACCCTGGCAGGACTTGAAGATCAGTTCCACCGGCAAGCGGCTGTCTTTTCTTGTTACCCGATAATGATCTCCAGCAGATTGGATCGTTCCATTTTCAACGGACTGAAGAATGCCGTCCGTTTTTGTTCCGTTCGGTCCGCCTGTTGTTGGAGCGGTCATCAGCGCTTCTGACGGAGCGACCAACGAAAGGAACAGGATCGACACGATCAGTGCTTTCATTCAGTGACCTCGAGAGCAAATCACCCGGGATCGACCCTGGTTTCCGCTGCAGTCAGAATTTTATTCTTTCCAGGGGCGAACGAACCCAGCTTGTCCACTGCCGGAGTGATAGTGGGACGTGAGCGGTTTTGGGCAGGATTAGCGGCTCAGTACGAGCTCGGGCTGAAATTTTCGCCTCATGGGCGCGTCGCCGGGGAAGTAGGCATTGGTGACGTATTGGTAGAGCATCCGATGCGTATTGAAGTAGGAGCCGTTGATGGCCATCGCCATGCGCATGATCTCTGCCCATTTTTCCGGGTAATGCTGGTAGAGAGGAAGAATCTCATTTTCCAGTTTTTCGTAGAGCGATTCGGCCTCCTCCGCTTCATCGTCGGACTCCGCGATGGCCCATCCGGTTACGCCTTCAATGTGACCTTCGATCCACCAGCCGTCCAAGGTGCTAAGACTTGGGACCCCGTTCATGGCGGCCTTCATGCCGCTGGTGCCGGAGGCTTCATAAGGACGTCGGGGTGTATTCAGCCATAAATCCACGCCGCCGGTGAGGATCGATCCCAATACCCAATCGTAATTTTCAAGGTAGACGATGCGAAGCCAGTCCGAGTTGAGTCTGGCCCCGGCTTCGATGACGTGTTGGATAATGCTCTTCCCCAAATCGTCGTGAGGATGAGCTTTGCCAGCGTAGATAATCTGAAGGCCACCACATTCCTGCGCTATTTGAGCGAGGCGCGACGTATCCGTGAACAGCATGTCGGCGCGTTTGTAGGCGGTGGCGCGACGGGCGAATCCAATGGTGAACCGGTCTTCTTGAAGAGAAATGCCGGTACGTTCGGCAACGGTCGAGATGAGCTTGCGTTTCGCATCCAGGTGACGGGCGCAGATTTCGCTGGAGGCGATGCCGATGGCGAAGCGGAGATAGAGATTATCGCGACGCCAACTTGGAACTGTTTCATCGAGCAGGGCCTGCATGGAGGGCTGAACCCAGGTAGCGGCATGGACCCCGTTGGTGATGGCGTGGACGGAATACTCGGGGAACATCTCGCGTGAGACACGGCCGTGTTGCATGGCCACTCCGTTTACGTAGCGGGAGAAGCGCAATGCGGTGTAGGTCATATTCAACATGCCGTCGTGACAACAGTTGAACTTTTCCAGGGCCCGAGTGCGTTCATCGCCCAGCACCTGACGCGATTGATCGAGAGAAAAGCGATCGTGACCGGCCGGAACCGGAGTATGGGTGGTAAAGATGCAACGAGAGCGGACGGCGTCCAGATCAGCTGGACTGGCATCGAGCAGGTTACCGCCATCCACCTGTTCTTGGAGTAGGCCAATGGTCAGCAGCGAAGCGTGGCCTTCGTTCATGTGATACACGGCTGGTTGACAGCCGAGGGCGGCTAGAATCGCGACTCCTCCCAGGCCCAGGACCGTTTCCTGGCATAGCCGGTAAAAGGTATCCCCACCGTATAGATGGTCTGTAAGGTGCCGATCCCACTCCTCGTTGGCGTCCAGGTCTGTATCGAGAAAAATTACGGGGACTAAATGGCCGTCTACACCCACGATGTCTTTGCGCCAGGCACGAACCATGACGGGACGGCCCTGAATCGTGATTGCCGCGACCGGCTCCAGGAGTTGCAGCCTTGTTTCAGGATCCCAGGGCTGATCCTCTTCCGTTTGCACTCCGTCGGCACTTAAATGTTGCCGGAAATACCCCTTACGATGGACGAGCGTTACGGCGACCAGGGCCAAACCGGTGTCGGCTGCCGAGCGCAGGGTGTCTCCCGCAAGAACGCCCAGGCCACCGCTATAGGTGGGAATATCGGGCATTACCGCAATTTCCATAGAGAAGTAAGCGATCTGAAGGCTGCCCCAGTCGCCAGGAGATGACTTTGGTTCCAAAGTCTCGTGCCCCGTAAGTGCCATAAATTCTTGTTTCCCTAGGGGATAGGGTTATTTTTCTCCACATGGGAGATTGCGAATCATTTCGAACGTACTACCGCAGGAGCTACCTACCCCGAGAGCTCCTTTTTTGCGTACTGAATCACGCCATCACGCCGATTGGATCGCTATATGGAATCTTATCAGTCGTGGTACCTGAATACGAAGATGGAAAAACGGTTTCTTGGCCCGGTGTGCCTGCCTGCGCGCAAGCCAGATCTTCCCGGCAACGGTTCATCTGGCCAGAATTTCCTGTGTGGCTGCGTGCAGCCGATCCCAGATTGGGTCGATCCATGCCAGATGTTCCGGCTTCATGAGGACGGAACGGAGGCAGGTCACTGAGGGGGAATTTTGCGAGACATGCTCCGATGGTGGCCAAGTATCCAACGGAAAAAATGCGTGGGAGTTGCACCAATGCCAGGTGCAGGTCTCGACGAGCGGCTGCGTCGAAAACTGCCCGAGCGCGGATCGAGCTCTCCTCAGGGGTGGCGCCGCGTACAGCCCAGGCGACGATATCCAATTGGGGACGTATGGGCGCGACGAAACTGGCGGAACCGCACAGTCGATGGAAGAGTTCGATGGCGGCTGAACGACAGGACTCCAGCATTCCCGCGAATTCGCCGTTACGGATGAGCGGCAACGCTCGCTGAGTGGCCCACAAAGCCACGGCCGCAGCTCCAGCGCGAGAGCATTCGAGACCGATTTCTCCCAAATGCAGTTCGTCCGAGGTGAAGTACGTATATGGAGAATTGTGCTGGTAAAAGCGGCCCACAGATGGATCCCGAAATAGAACGCAGCCGCATCCATAGGGTTGCAGGCCGTGTTTGTGGGGGTCGATCACGATGGAATCGACTGCGGGCAATGCCGCAAAGGCAGCGGCAGACTCGGCGTCCAGGTTCGATGCCAGGGTGAAATAGCCTCCGTAGGCGGCGTCTACGTGAATGCGGAAGCCAAACCGTTCGCGCAGCGAAAGAATCTCCGGCAGTGGATCGACGGCCCCAAGAGCCGTGCTTCCCAACGTAACAACCACGGTGCCGACATTGCCATGTTGGAGTCTGGCTTCCAGAGCCTGAAGGCTTAACCTGCCGCGCTGGTCGGTTGGGACAGTAGCGAAGGGCAATTGCAGTACACCGCAAATGCGAGGATGCGTGTAGTGTGACTGATCGGACGCGAGGATGGTCTTTCCGGGGTGCAACTGCCCTGCGATCCAAAGCGCTTCGAGATTTGCGAAAGTTCCACCGCTGGTAAGGTGGCCGAGGTGGGTTGTCCAGCCAACCATGGAAGCGAGGGCATGAACAGCGTCAATTTCCATGCGTGAGCTGGCGCGACCGCCGTCGAGAGCGTGATTGTTGGGATTGAGCCGCATCGCGAGTGCGTACGCTGCCCGAGCAATAGGATGGGGCGGTTTGAGCATTTGGCCCGCGTACAGGGGATGAAAGTAGGGGTAATTCTCGCGCAGTCGAACGGCAGTTTCGCGGAGGACAGCGACCATCGCGGCTTGATCGAGGGGCGGGGAATGGCCGGGTGGGAGCG
>JBDTBI010000525.1:0-4287 GCA_039924215.1 Acidobacteriaceae bacterium | reverse complement strand
ATTACCCTGCGTGCCGTACGGAGTCTTCGACTACCGGCTCATCATGCGGTCCATCCGGAAGATGTTGATCTGCGGAGATTGGGTGCTGTGCTGGCAGTGGCGCATGATCGGGAGTTCCAGGATTTTGCTTCGCTGTTGCTGCTGGAAAAGCTGGGGCCGCGGACGCTACAGACGCTGGCCTTGATTGCGGAAGTTGTGCATGGCGCGCCTAGCAGATTTTCCGATCCGGCACGATTTTCGTTTGCGCTCGGTGGCAAAGACGGCCATCCATTTCCTGTTCCGCTGAAGACATATGACGCATCCATCGCAGTGCTACGGCGGGCGCTGGATGCAGCGGCGCTAGGCCACACGGAAAAGTTGGATGGCTTTCGCCGTCTGGATCAATTGACCCGCACAGTTGAGCAGCGCGCGATTCCAGAGGCGGATTTCCCGCGTGTCGTCGCGCGCGAGCGTGTCCTGTCGAATTCGCTCGGTGGCCGAACCGTATTCGACGGCCGCAAACCTTCCGTTCTCCGCAAACCGGAGCGGCAGTTGTCGCTTTTCGAGCAGTGATTCAATCCCTCCGGCGCGTGTCGCATACGCCCTCCTTAGCATCCCAATCCTCGACGGCGGATTCTGGATCTGGCGTCGTTGTTCCCCGGTGCGGCAAAAATTGGCGTATGCGGGACGACCTCTGTTGAGAAATGAAGAATTGGAGCGGACATGCACGCACGATGGAATCGATGGGTTGACACGCTGCGGACGGGATTCTGGTTTGTACCCATGGTGATGCTTGGGTTGTCCGGTGCGCTGGCGCTGGTGCTGCTGTATGTGGATCAGCGTGTCGATCCGGGAATCAAAACGACTCTGGCGTGGGCCTATACGGGAGGGCCTGAAGGAGCTCGAACTCTGCTGAGCACGATTGCGGGCTCCATGATTACGGCATCCACCGTAACGTTTTCGTTGGCGGCCGTGGCGTTGTCGATCGCCTCGCAGCAATACGGTTCCCGTGTGTTGCGAAACTTTATGCGAGACCGAGTCATGCAGGTTCTGCTTGGTACGTTTGTCGCGACATTCCTATACAGCGTTCTGGTGGTGCGAGCGATACGAGGAACGACTGTGGGGGGAGGATTCGTCCCAGCGATCTCTGTGACGGTAGGAATTGCGCTGGCACTGGTAAGCCTGATACTGCTGATCTACTTTATTCATCACATATCCGCATCCATCCAGGCATCGCAGGTTGTGCGGGTGATCGCGGAGGACATGGAGGCTGCAATTCCCAGACTCTATCCGTCGGAAACCGGCGAGCCGCCGGCTGACCGGGTTGCGTTGGAAGGCGGACAGCAGCGCCAGTGGACGCCACTGCTGGCTGCGAAAAGCGGATATCTGCAGACGACCGATCTGAATTTATTGATGCGCGTGGCGACAGAACAGGATGTGGTGATTGAGTTGGGAGTGAAACCGGGAGACCACCTGATAGAAGGCCGCGAGATGGCCCGGGCATGGGGCGCGAAGGAACTGCCGGAGGAGGCACTTGCGCGGGCCATTGGCGCCTTCCACATGGGCCGAGAGAGGACGCCGGCGCAGGACATTCGCTACCAGTTCCAGCAGTTGACGGATGTGGTGGTGCGCGCTTTGTCGCCTGGGATCAACGATCCGTTTACGGCGATTAACGGAATCGACGAGATGGAGACCGGTATGGCGCTGCTGGCGCAACGAGCCCGGGTAGCCGACCAGCGGCAGGATAAAGAGGGTGTGCTGCGGTTGATCGCGCCCACTGCGGGAGTCAGCGAGGTGCTGGAACACACGGTGGGGCACGTGGCAATTTATGGGGCGGGCGATCGGTTCGTGATGGCCCGGTTGAGGCGCGTGCTGGATACGGTGGAAGGCCTGCTGCGCGATGAGCGGGAAATGGCAACCTTGTCGCGTCTGCGGGAAGAACTGGATCGACGAGAGCGAGCAGAGGCGATGGGGTGAGCGGCAGTGGATTTGGTTGCGCCATGATACCCATTTTGTTTGCATGGCTGTTTTGGTGGTACAAAGGTTGGGCAGGATAAAACGGTATTAAAAAGGGAGTTGACTGTATGTCTTCCACACGTCGTACGTTTCTCGCGGGCCTTGGTATCACTGCTGCCGCTGCTTCCATTCCAGCCTCCGCGGTACGGGCCTTTGCGAGCGCTGCGAGCTGTCCATTTCGACTGGCAGTGATCAACGATGAAATCTCATCGGATTTTGGACACGCATGCGAGGTAGCGTCGAAAGATTTTGGACTCGACTGGATCGAATTACGCTCGATGTGGAAGACGAACATCGTGGATCTGGATAAAGCCCAGGTAGCGGAATCCCAGAAGATACTGAAAAAATACAACCTGCGCGTCACGGACATTGCCAGCCCACTATTCAAGGTCGATTGGCCGGGTGCGCCGTTGGCCAATGGCCGGCGTCGCGATCGAAGCTTTAACGCGAAACACACTTTTCAGCAGCAGGAAGAAGTGCTGGAACGCTGTATTGAGATGGCGGACGCCTTCCAAACAAACCGCATTCGCTGCTTCGATTTCTGGCGGCTGGAGGATCAGAAGCCGTATCGGGCGGCGATCAACGATAAGCTGCGACAAGCCGCTGAACGCTGCGCGAAGAGCAACAAGATTCTGTTGCTGGAAAATGAAATGTCGTGCAATACGGCGACCGGCGTAGAGGCCGCTCCTGTGCTGCATGCGATTCCGAACAAGAACTTTATGTTGAACTGGGATCCGGGAAATGCCGCAGCTTTCGGCACCACGCCGTATCCAAATGGCTACGATCTTCTTCCGAAACATCGCATTGGACATTGTCATTGCAAGGACGTCGTCCGCAAACCCGGCGTTAAATATGAATGGGCACCCGTGGGCGGAGGAGTTGTCGATTGGGTGGGGCAGTTTCGCGCATTCAAACGCGACGGTTATCATTACGCGGTCAGCCTGGAGACACATTGGCGCGGAGGCGGAACGCCAGAGGCTTCTTCGCGTACCAGCATGAAGGGGTTGAAGGAGTGTCTGAAAAAAGCGGGTATTACCTGCTGACAGACGGACAATCGCATTTGGGAGAGTGGTCACTGAATGATGAATCAACCGACCTGCCATGGCCGGTTCATTTATTTCTATAAGCTATCTTTTACCTGTTAGTTACATCGATAATCTAAACTTCTAGATTAGATTTCATTAGGTGGCCTCGCGATAGTCTAATCCCGCCCGCATGACGCTCTTTGTCGGCTTCATGTCGTAGCGTGCGGGATCCCTGTTTCGGAGGTTGGCGCTATCTACAGGTTTGCTTCCGCGCACCTGGGTCTTCGGTTTCTTGACGATTCGCGCCAGTGTCTAGCTCGATGCGAGTTCTTTGGCGCGCTGGGTGGCGCGCATGACGGCTTTGATCAAGGTGGCGCGTAGGCCGCCCTCTTCCAGTTGGAGAATGCCCTCCACGGTGCAGCCTGCGGGTGTGGTGACAGCATCTTTCAGCAGTGCGGGATGGATGCCCGTTTCCAACACCATGGTTGCAGCGCCGAGTGCGGTTTGCGCGGCCAGCAGCGTCGCGATATCGCGGGGCAGGCCCGCCTTGACGCCACCGTCCGCCAAAGATTCCAGAATGAGGTAGATGTATGCAGGGCCGCTTCCAGAAAGAGCGGTTACGGCGTCCATGTGTTTTTCTTCGACGGTGACGGTGCGGCCCACGCTGGAGAAGATGCGTTCGGCCAGGGCCAGTTGCGAGTCGGTCACGAATTTTCCACGGCAGAGCGCGGTTGCACCGCAGCCAAGAAGAGCGGGTGTGTTCGACATGGCGCGAATGACCGCGAGATCCATGCCCGCGGCCTTTTCGATGGCGCTGGTTTTGACAGACGCGACAAAGGAGATGATCGTCTTTTTCGGGGTGAGTGCGGGACGAATTTGCGTGATGATTTGCTCCACCTGGTGCGGCTTGACGCCGAGCAAGATCACATCGCTATGACGCGCAGCTTCCAAATTGTCAGTGGATACATTGACGCCCCATTGCGCGGATAGGCTCTTGGCGCGTTCCTCGTGCTGCACTGTGACACGGAGGTTTTCCGGGCGGAACAAGCCCTTCTTCAGGAATGCCTGGACCAGCGTTCCTCCCATTTTGCCTGCGCCCAGCAGCGCGACTTGGGTGTCCAATGTTCGCGCCGGTTGTGACAGCGCTCGCTTCGATTCCGTTTTTTTTGTTGTCATCGATCTAGTTTCCTTCTGTCTTTATAGTGGAAACCGCCTGTGCTGTCGTCTGGCTGCCAACTTTTTTCTGTTGTTGCTGTATCCATGCATT
>JBDTBI010000524.1:0-3484 GCA_039924215.1 Acidobacteriaceae bacterium | reverse complement strand
GGCGCGGATAGCGCAACCCGTCCGGTTCCAGCGACCACATGCCGTACACGATGCGTGTGGTCACATCGCCCCACACATTCCAGAAAACGTCGTAAGGGCGCGGACCGGTCCATTCGACCTGCTCGGGGACGGCGGTGTAGCTGTTGAGATATAGGCGTACCGGATAAGTCTTCCAGGTGAACGCCACCACGTGATGTCGGAAACCATGCAAAGTCACATCCGCTTCCGCATGCAGATCGGGCGCGCCGAGCGCCGTGTGCAAGAGGCCGATCGGCCCAAATGAGAAATCTTCATCGGCGAGCTGCACAGAAGCCATGGATGCGGCCGAATACTTTTCCTTCGCGACCCTAGCCGCTGCGCCGTCGGCGACGATGTAGGTGGGATAGGGAGTCCATTTCCCGTCTTGCAGCCACCAGTCAGGTGAAGAATAGCCACGGTGTGACTCGGTCACACGCTCACGGTGATTGGCAAAGTCGCGAATCTCCGTCTGCTGGAAATAGTCCTGCCACCAGGGGCCGTCCGGACGCAGCGATTGCTCGAGCATGTTGCGATGTCCCACCGCATCGAACTCGAGGCTGTGTACTGACGCCAGCAGTTCTTCCCCACCCACGGCGGTAATGGCCGCCGTCACTTCCTGGCGTGCATTCGTGTCGTCTCGCGCAACAGCCGCGTTGCAAATTCCTGTCGCGGCAACGGCCAACAGCGAAACGGCTAATAGTCTGGTGTTCATCAATCACTCCGCATAGGTAAGTTGTTTGAGGGGCAGGCTGTTTCGGCTTGCGCAGGTGCGGAAGAACTCACAGCGCGAAGCGGCTGGTCGTGTCCAGTCGCCATACGCGTCAGGCGCACCCGATCTTGCGAGTATTCCTGACGGAATTCGATGGTGTCCGGCGTTGTAAATACATTCAGTACCGAAAAATACGTCATCTTTCCCTTATCGATTTCATGCCACAGATAGGGTAAGCCATTATTGGCGGCTGTAGCTCCACTGTACGAGAACGTGTATTCAATTGGAATATTGTTACTGTGATTCATATGAAACCGTTTCATTCATGATCGTTGCAACTTGCTTGCCGACGGGTAGCGTCAAGTCTCTGAGTCAGTGGTAGATACCAGATTTTTGCAACACCGCCCTTCTGCAATCCCGGCACAGGGCGATCACTGGTGAAATACAGTGTGCTGTGATCAGGACCGAGGTGTGTATCCCACACATGATAGTTGCCGTTGACCTTGTCTCCGAGATCGACCGGGTTCGTCCAACCACGACCACAGATTCTGAAGGCAATGGCCATGCGGGCATGCTGCCGTCCGTTCGCGTTGTAGAGGAAGGCCATAAACGATTCGTCCGGCGCAATGGCTGGATCTGAAGTACTCGCAGTTGGCGCGCCCAGTAAAAGGCGCACGGGTGTCATATAGTTGCCATTGTGGTATTGTGCGCGGACGATATGAAATGCGTTCGTGGCATGATCAGGTCGTGTGAAATACAGACTGCCGTCGTTGGCGATGCTTGGCGCAAAAGTCCGATCGCCGCTGTTGATCGCATTCGGCAACTGGGTGGGAACGCCCCAACCATCGCCCTTGCGCTTTACTCGCCACAGATGTCCGCCCCACGGGCTGACCTTTCCATTGACAACGGCTTCTACCGGCTTTCCCCCGGGAAATGGAGGCCGATTGGACACAAACACAAGAAATGAACCATCCGGAGCCATTGCTGGATCCTGGTCGATCCATTGGCCCGAAAAGGGGACAAGTTCCGGTCTGGTCCATTCGCCATTGATACGATGCGAGACCATGATGGTCGAGCTTTTGGGGGTATAAACGTCGAAAATAACGGTGTTGCCGTCCGGCGTGAAGGCAGGAGCATCCATGTTAACGTGAAGTGGAACGACGCCGGAGAGAAATACTCGTGGTGTCTCCCTGGAAGGTGTAACCGCGTCAGGTGAGGGAACGCGGGATAAACCGGATGTAACGCTGCTCATGCATAATAATATGAGAGCCACGCTCGAAATCATAATATGTTCCTGTAACATTTAGTTGCCTGGTTCGTCAATCAGGCTTATTAGTGTGGATAGTTCTTTGAATACCTTCGAATAGATGAACGTGTCATGCGTCCTGCCTGGCAATTTGATTAGCGTCACATTCTTCCCTGCTTTAGATGCCACTTCGCGATATTCGTTGCTGAAATTTAGCGGAGCTACCGGATCATCGGTCCCGACCATCAGGACGATCCGAGTCTGAGCGGAGATATTTTTGGTCTGTGTGATGGGAGAAAGCGAGTCGATCTTTCCTTTGAAAACAGGGATATTTGTAAGCCGCAGCATACTTTCACGCCACTTGTTTACATCACCACATGGGCAAGACACAAGCAGGGCTGCATCAATCAATTGCGGGTGACGCCCGAGGATATTGGCTGTGATGGCAGCACCTCCTGAATGGCCGGCTACAATCACCTTGCTCGCTTCATATTTAAGTTTGAGCTTTAAGATTGCATCCGCTATCGCGTCGGTATTGCGGGCGTTCCAGTTGTCTCCGTCGCGCCTCCCGCTGTCTCCATCGGAATGATTTCCCTGCGGATCTGTATAACCGGGCCGCAACAATCCGACGGCAACTACATTTGTATTTTGGGTTGCCACTTTTGACGCGAAGATATACTGATATCCGGGGTTTTCGTGAGGTGGCGGTCCATCGCCATGAAGAACAACCACCAGAATTGGATGTGCGGTAAGGCCGCTGCTATTGAATACGCGTGCAAACAAGCTGTGCGGTCCGTCTTGTATCCGCAACGCATGGCCTTGCGTCGGCGAGGTGGAAATTTGGCCTCGCGCTGAGGATGAAAGGAGCAAGATGCCAAGTATGCAAATAAAAACCGCACCCTGATTTCGTGTCATTTTTACGCTCCGGTATATGCATTCAGTGACCTAGACAAGCACCTTGATTGGTGCTGCGTCAGGGAACATTTCAAGACATTCAACGCGCTAGCCACGATGAAAGGTCAAGCTGCCAGATGTTGTCCTTGCCGTTGTTCCAGGAGCCTGCACCGATCGGTCGTTTCGAATCAACGCGCTGACTGTAGAAACAAAAAATATGTTAATCACGACTTAAATGGTTGTCCAGAGCGTATCCCGCATCGTTGTCGTCATCACTGAGATCGATGGGCTTGCTCCAGTGGTTGTGGTCGCGGAATGCGATCGCCGGCCTTGGTGACTGCTTGGTTCCGGCCCGCAAATGCGTTGCCCTTCGTAGTTGAATCCGCCCGGCATTCTAAAAAATCGGTTGGTTTTCGGCCGCTGTTACGTAATTTTTAGGGACGCCCGGCACCCTCAAATTCCTTGGCAATCACGAAGTGTTGCCCCAGCGCTGGGCGGACCTGGAACTCGCCGGCGAAGAGCCGCTCGAAAAGCGCGAGGGAACGATGATATACAAACGTGGACGTTGGCATCCGCATTAAGGTAGGGCCAAATAGAATCATAGGTAGCTCGGCCAT
>JBDTBI010000523.1:0-4815 GCA_039924215.1 Acidobacteriaceae bacterium | reverse complement strand
TAGCTCTCCACGATGCGCAGCGTGCTCTGGCCAATCGAACCGGTAGAACCGAGAATTGCAAGATGTTTCAAGAGATGTCCTAAGTCCTAATGTGTTCTGGAGAAACCGCAGGTTCCTCCGCCACGGTTGCCGTAGCAACCTGCGCCCAAAATCACAAATCGCTGGGTGCCCCATCCTAGCCGCGTTCTCTGCGGCTAGGGTGGGATACGACTCCACCCACCCGCAAATCCTCAATATATTTGCCGGAAAAGCAGAGCGTACCACAGCACCGGTATTGCCACCAGCAGAGCGTCGATCCGGTCCAGCACGCCGCCATGTCCAGGCAGCAAAGTCCCAGAGTCCTTCACTCCAGCACCGCGTTTCATGGCCGACTCCAGCAAGTCGCCAATCTGCGCCGCAATGTTCAGCAGGATCGCCAACATCGTCCAGTACCACCATGGTTGAGCATAAAACAACAGTGTGATGTTATGGCGAGAGAGAAGGCTGCCGCAGGCCACCAGGGCCAGTCCGGCGACAATGCTGCCCAGTATCGATCCTGCTGCGCCCTCCCATGTTTTTTTCGGGCTCAGCCGGGGGGCCATCGAGTGTCGTCCCATCAGTCGTCCCACATAGAGTGCAACGATATCTCCAGCCCACACCACCACCAGCAGAAACAGCAGCAGCGCCGTGCCATTTTCCTGTTCCGTCACCAGCGCCGCCAGTACCAGTGGAAACGCCACATAGATCAGACCGAAAAACCCGGCCGCGGCGTCCGCGAGAACCCGCTCCAGCGGAGAACGCAGTGAGCAGACTCCCAACAGAACCAGCGCAAAGATCCCCAGTGCCGGCAACAAGAAAGTAGATGCCCAAAACGCGATGGCAAACAGCAGCGCACAGCAGGCGAAAACCAGCCACCGGGGAACGCGCGCCCCGGAGCGGTCCGCCAGCGTCATATATTCATGCAGCGCCAATTCCGCAAGGATCCAGGCCGCCAGCATCAGCAGCCACAGAGGACTCCACAGAATCAGCGCTACCACCAGCGGAATTAAAATGACCGCTGTAAGAATTCGTTTCATGAATTAGGTACTTTCTTGAAATTTGCCTTGCCTGGAAAGCCTTGAATCCTGCGCATCATGATCGAACGAGCGGGGAGTATCGAACGAGTAGAAATGGGGTCGTAAATCGCGGCACATTGTTTGTGAGCATCCTCGATGATACTAACAATCGGCACGAGTCACGCGATTGCGCGTTGACAGATCCGGATAGCGCGTTGATAGACCCGGATTTTTGCCGCGTCCAACTTCGCTATCGCACCAGCGCCTGTTCCTGTTCCGCGGATTTAGCCTTCGGCGCATTTCCCAGGCCGCCAAATCGGCGCTCGCGGCATTGATATTCGCGAATCGCTTCCAGCAAATGCTGGCCGCGAAAATCGGGCCAGAAGCGTTCGGTTACATAAATCTCCGAGTAGGCAATCTGCCACAACAAAAAATTGCTGATGCGCATTTCGCCGCTTGTGCGAATCACTAAATCCGGATCCGGCATATGCGCGGTATAGAGCGCCTGCGACAAATCCTGCTCGCTGAATTTCGCCAGCAGCTCTGCAAGCGACAGGCGGCCATTTTGTTCCGCCGCAATTCGGGTCAATGCATCGCGCACCGCATCGACAATCTCCACTCGGGAGCCATAATTCAACGCCAGTGTCAGGGTCGTGCCGGTATTGCGCGCGGTCTGCTCGGCGGCCCACTGCATCGTCTCCTGCACTTCCTTCGGCAGGTCCGCGATGCGTCCAATGTAGGCAATGCGGACATTGTTATCGTTCATCCGCTTCACGTTGCCCACCAGGTAGGTCCGCAACAGGCGCATCAGAAAACTGACCTCTGTCTGCGGACGGCGCAAATTGTTTTCCAGCGAAAATGCGTACAGGGTCAACCATGGCAGGTCAATACGTGAGGCGGTCTCCACCACATACTGCACCGACTCCGCCCCCTGCTGGTGGCCAAAGAACCGCTGCATGCGCCGCTGGCCCGCCCATCGCCCGTTGCCGTCCATGATGATGGCGATATGCTTGGGCAACTGCTCCGGGTCGAGCTGCTGGTAAATTGCCAGCTCGTCGGCGGACAATTCATTCAGACGGCTGGGTGGGGTAGCAGGGAACACAGGATGAGACCTCAACTTGATTCGACCGTAGCATAGTGCCGAGAGCGGCTGCAAATAATGTAGCTGCGGCCTCACGAAAGATACGAGCTACCAGATACGGGCTACCGACAGGATCGCGGATGTCGCAGGAGGAAGCCGCTTGGTTCTTGGGGGTACGGTGAAGAAATCAGGGAAGGTTTCGAGGGTGCGGTGGATCGTGTGAAGCACGCGACCCTTCGGTCGAGGGGGCGACCGAAGGAAAACAGATTGTTCGCCGCGAGAAATGCCGACAGTGTCAGGCCGCTTTTATGCAGTCCGCCGCCCGCCGTTTGCCATCTCCCGAATGTGACCCAGCACCATGGCCCGGTGCAGGTTGTCCAGTCCCGATGCCCAGCGCGCAATTTCTGACAGAAAAGGGTCTTCCATCATCGTTGCGATGTCACGCTCCCGCTCAAAGCGGGCGTCGTGTACCATCTCGCACATAGGAACATCTAATGCGGTTGCAAGCCGCTGCAATGAAGACAGCGTGGGCATCGCGCGACCGTTCTCGATTTTCGAGATGTAGGTGCGCGGTACCTGTAGCTTGGCCGCCAGTTGGCGTTGGCTTAGATGCCGCGCATTACGAATCTCTCGTAAACGCACGGCGACTTTGGATTGTCGGTTTCCCGACGATTGTGTACCCATGACCTCAACGGTCGAGGATACGACTGGTTCCGGTTCTTGCACTTCCAGGGGTTTGTGGCAGCGCCTGCAAAGCATAGTACTGGTGCTGAATTGCACCAGGCTGCAGTGATCGCAACGTAGAACCTCCCTTGAAGCAACGGGAGCCATCATAGTTGCCATAGATGTATTACGGAGGCCAGAGCCGACATCCGTCGCACGTTTGGAACGTGCTACTTTGGATACGTTGCTTGGTTATCAGCAACTTGTCAAGTAAATAATGAAGAGATACCTGAGAACTATCCAAAATAGCCAACAAATACCGGCATGTTCCCCCAGTATCAGAAAGGACACCCCCCTTGATTGACATCCCGCCCAGCACTTCGCCGGACGCCACTCCCGGCACCGTTTCCGAGGCTCCAGTTCCCAACTCTCCGGTCCCCAACTCTCCAGTTCCTAACTCTCCGGTCCCCGACGCTCCAGTTGACGCTCCAGTTCCCGACCCTCCAGTCAAGGATCGTGCCGCCGCTTGGCATTTGCTCAACCTCCATACCCAGTCCGCCAGCCTGCTGAAGCATGCGCTCAGCGTGGAAGTTTGCGTCCGCGCCTACGGGCAGCAGCACGCGGCAGAGCTCGGCTTGCCGCCGGACCAGGCTCGCGCGATGGAGCAGCTCTATGCCATCACCGGCCTGCTGCATGATTTTGACTACGAAAAACACCCCACGCCAGCAGAGCATCCCTGGGTCGGCAATCGGATCCTTACCGAGCAGGGCTGGCCGGAGGAGGTTCGCCATGCCATTCTCGGCCACGCCCAATACAGCGGAACGCCCCGCATTTCCCATCTCGATCAGGCCCTGTTCGCCTGCGATGAGTTGGCCGGTTTTTTAACCGCTAACGCATTGGTCAAGCCCACCAAATCCATCCTGGACGTAAACACCGCTTCGGTTCTCAAAAAGTTAAAGGATAAGGCCTTTGCGCGCGGGGTGAACCGCGAGGATATCCGCATCGGCGCGGCGGAACTTGGCGTCGAGCTGGACCGTCACGTCGCCTTCTGTTTGGCCGCAATGCAACAACACGCGGAGGCGCTCGGGCTTGCCGGGACCGAACGGGAAACCGGACAGTCAGCCTGACATTTCCCCACTCGCCCTGTCTCTTCTCCGTTTCGAATAGGCCGGAACTCTTTGTAAATTAAGCATTTTTCTATAGTCTGTCGTTGTGGTTGCGGTGTATATTCAGTTGATTTCTTTTCGGGGGTGGAGACTGCATGAAGAAATATTTCGCGGAACTGGTCGGAACGTTTGTTCTGGTTTTTGGCGGTGTCGGAGCGGCAGTGCTGGCTGGGAAACATATCGGATTTGTAGGGATCGCCTTCGCCTTCGGACTCGCTCAGCTGATCATGGTATATGCCATCGGGCCAATCTCCGGCTGCCATATCAATCCTGCCGTCACGCTTGGCGCGCTGCTGTCGAGAAGAATTGGCGGCAAAGATGCTGTTCTGTATGTCATCGCGCAGATCATTGGCGCCATCATCGCAGCCGGCTGCGTCCTCTATATCGCACATGGAATGCCGGGTGGGTACTCCGCGCATGTCAGCGGGCTTGCGTCCGACGGCTACGGGCTGCATTCACCCGATCACTACTCCATGGCTGCGGGCTTCGTCGCCGAGATTATCCTGACCATGTTTTTCGTGCTCACGGTACTTGGCTCCACCGATATTAAAGCTCCCGTCGGCTTTGCCGGAATAGCGATCGGTCTGGCCCTCACGCTGGACCATCTGGTGGGCATTCCGGTCACGAATACCTCGGTCAATCCGGCGCGCAGTATCGGGCCCGCTGTCTTTGTAGGGGGATGGGCTGTCCACCAACTCTGGCTGTTTATCGTGGCGCCGCTGATTGGTGCTGTCATCGCCGCCACCATTTATGAAATAGTTCGGAGTCGTCCCGATCAGGTGATCTCCACCCGCCAGGCAGAGCGCTCTCTGGGCAGCGAACAACAGGAACGAGGCCGGCACGGGGCCTGATTCTCCCAACTCACCGGGTG
>JBDTBI010000522.1:0-4121 GCA_039924215.1 Acidobacteriaceae bacterium | reverse complement strand
ATGCCGATGGCACCCAGGACAGCAAAAAATGGCACGCGACGGAGCCAATCCTGACGGCCGCTGAGAAGCGCCACGACCATGCCTCCGAGCACACCCGCCAGGGCCGCTCCACGCTCATGTCCGAACTGGCCGCGAATGCCCCAGCCAATGGAAACTGAGAGGGCCATCAAAAGTACAAATATCCAGAAACGTGACTTGGATTGTTCCGAAGGCATGACAGGAAGCTAGTCTAGAAACGACAAAGAATCAAGCGTGTTCAATCGATGGAGTTAGAGGTTAATTTGAAAGCAGGCTCTCTGTCAGAGTTGGCGCACCTGTCCTCAGAGAATCAGATGGACGGCATGTTGTAAAAGTAGGCAGTAGTACTTTCCGATCGAGGAGCAGGAATCCAGTGACGCCTAAAGCCTTGTTGCAGCCAGTGAATTTTCCGAAATCGCTCTCACGCCGTGGATTTATGAAGGGTGCTTCCACACTGGCGATTGCGCAGTCTCAGATCTGTTCAGCCAGTATCATTGGAGACAATACGAGGAGACGCCGCATGTTTGCATATGTCGGTACAAATACAATCGCGGGCGACGGCGCAGCCAATGGAAAGGGCATTTACCTGTTCGGAATGGATCCTTCGACTGGGGAATTGTCATGTATCAAACTTGCTGCAGCCACGAACAATCCTTCGTGGCTGGCACTCCATCCCGCCCAGCCATACCTTTACACTGTTCACGAAGTTGCAGATTATGAAGGCAAGTCGGGCGCAGTGAGCGCCTATGCTATCAATCGAGCGAGTGGGGATCTTCAATATCTGAACACGGTAAGTTCGCAGGGAGCGGGTCCAGCGCATCTGAGCGTCGATACTTCCGGGAAGTACGTGTTTGTGGCCAACTATGGCGGCGGCAGTATTGCGGTGCTTCCCATCCTGCCAGATGGAAAACTTGGCGCCGCGACTTTCAAGCATCAGGACAGTGACCATGTTGGAAGCAAAAAGCCAACCAGCGCGCCTCCAGGCAGTTTTGCATTTAGCGGACACGACGCGCCGCACGCGCACATGATCGCATCGGATCCGAGCAATCGTTTTGTCATACGGACCGATTTGGGCCAGGATCGCATCTATGTCTATCACCTTGACGCCAGCACTGGAATGCTGACGGCGGCAAATTCTCCGTTTGTAACTCTTCCAACCGGAGATGGACCTCGCCACTTTGCATTTCACCCCAACCGCCGATGGATGTATTCGGTCCAGGAGGAAGCCTCTACTGTCGTGCTCTTCCATTTCGATCCAGAGACAGGATCGCTTTCTTCGCAGCAAACCATTTCGACCCTGCCCCATGGTTTTACGGGAACCAATTTTTGTTCGGAGATCCTGGTGTCGCGGGATGGGTGCTTTCTCTATGTGGGCAACCGTCTGCACAACACGATTGCTGTATTTTCAATCGGGGAGAGGGGCAGGTTACACCTTGTTGGCGAAGCCCCAACCCTGGGCGACTATCCCCGTCAGTTCAACATCGATCCCGGCGGAAAGTTTCTGTACGCGTGCAATCAGCGTAGCGACCAAATTACCTCGTTTCGAATCAACTCGAAGACAGGTGAATTGGCCTTCACCGGTCAGTACACGCCGGTTGGCACTCCGACGTGCATCCTCTTTATGGCGGCATCTTGACTTGTTGTGTGGTGTGATCCTAAACCGTGCGCTGGGGCGACTCAATTGGTTCGCTGAACGGAATTCCGTGCGTGCATGCAAATGGCTCGCGATGGAATTGTTTCCAGTACGAATCCGATTTATTCTCCTGACACCTTCGGCTGACAAGCCGGAAACAAGTCGTTACAATACACAATTGCCATACGATTGCAGCGTATGCTTGAGCCAACCCAGCAACCCGATCTGAAGAGGGTCTAACATGGCATCGACTCGCGCCATTTCCACCGCAACGACGTTCGCTGATCTGCACGGACTGTCGTCTGAGCAAATGATTCGGATGTACCGGCTCATGTATCTCTCCCGTCGCATTGACGATCGGGAGATCATGCTGAAGCGGCAGCAAAAGTCATTTTTCCAGGTTTCATGCGCCGGACATGAAGCCTTACTGGTGGCTGCAGGCATGGCCATGAAGCCTGGCTACGATTGGTTCTATCCGTATTATCGTGATCGTGCTTTGTGCCTGACGCTGGGCATGACTGCGGAAGACATGCTGTTGCAGACGGTGGGTGCAGCGGCCGATCCAAGCAGTGGGGGACGGCAGATGCCTTCCCATTGGGCCAGCCCAAGCCTGCATATCGTTACAACTTCTTCCGCGACCGGATCGCAATGCCTGCACGCGATAGGCTGCGCCGAAGCCGGGCGCTATTTCAACCGTTGTCCCGAAGCAGCAAAAAAGCCCGAGTTCTCAGGCGGCGACCTAGACTACCGCGCATTTAAAGATGTTACTTTCAAGGGCGATGAGGTGGTGTATGTCTCGCTCGGCGATGGCGCTACCAGCGAGGGAGAATTCTGGGAGGCGATGAATTCCGCTTCCAATGGGAAGCTGCCGGTGGTGTTCGTCGTTGAAGACAATGGCTATGCGATTTCCGTGCCTGTTGAAGTGAACACGCCGGGCGGGAATATTTCAAAACTCGTTGCCAACTTTCCAAACTTTTTCTTTGCAGAGGTGGATGGTACCGATCCGATTGAGTCCTATGACATGTTGAAACAGGCAGTGGCCTATTGCCGCTCGGGCCAGGGTCCCGCCTTTGTACACGGCCATGTGATCCGTCCCTACTCGCACTCTTTTTCCGACGACGAGCGCGGTTACAGGTCCGAGGCAGAAATTCAAGCGGACGCCATGCGCGATCCGCTGCCGAAAATGCAGATGCGACTGCTGCGAGAGGGCCTTCTCGATGAAGTGGGCATCACACGGCTGGAGCAAAAAATCGATGAGGAAATCCAGGCCGCGACAGACGTTGCGTTGCGCGCTGTACCGCCTGCGACCGACTCCATTTTTGTCCATGTATATTCTGAAGACTTCGACCCCACAGCTTCGTCTCTGAACACGAATCCTCGACCCTCCGCAGAAGGCTCCGCAAATGATTCTCGGGAGCGCACCATGGCGGAGTTGATCAATGCATGCATTCGGGATGAAATGCGTCGTGACGATCGCGTCGTAGTTTTCGGTGAAGATGTTGCCGACTGCAGCCGCGAGAGCAGCCTGAAAAAGGGCCTGGTGAAGGGCAAGGGTGGCGTCTTCAAGCTAACGGAAGGACTCCAGATTGCCTTCGGCTCCGACCGCGTCTTCAATTCGCCGCTGGCGGAAGCGAATATTATTGGACGTGCGATTGGCATGGCCACGCGCGGCCTCAAGCCGGTGGTCGAAATTCAATTTTTCGATTACATCTGGCCAGCCATGCACCAGTTGCGGAATGAGCTTCCACTGATTCGCTGGCGTTCCAACGGAATCTTCTCCTGCCCTGTAGTCGTTCGAGTCCCCACGGGCGGCTATCTGACAGGCGGAGCCATCTATCACTCGCAGTCCGGCGAGAGCATTTTTACGCACACACCAGGTATGCGGGTGGTGTGCCCATCCAATGCACTGGATGCCAACGGCCTGTTGCGGACGGCCATCCGGTGCGACGATCCGGTGCTGTTTTTAGAGCATAAGAGGCTCTATCGTGAAACGTATGGCCGCGCTGCCTATCCAGGGCCGGACTATACGATCCCGTTCGGCAAGGCGAAAATCGTTCGCCCCGGACAACAGCTGACGGTGATTACATTTGGCGCAACTGTGCCGCGCGCACTGCAGGCGGCGCAGCGCGCAGAACGCGAAAACGGCCTGGATGTCGAGTTGATCGATCTGCGCACGCTGAATCCGTATGACTGGGAGACGATTGCCAACTCCGTGCGAAAGACCAGCCGAGCGCTGGTGGTCTATGAAGATATGCGAAGCTGGGGTTACGGCGCCGAGATCGCAGCTCGCATTGGAGAGGAATTGTTCGACGATCTGGATGCGCCGGTGCGCCGGGTCGCCGCGAAAGACGTGTTCGTAGCGTATCAACCGTTGTTGGAAGATGAAATTTTGCCTCAGCCGGAAGATATCCGGAAGGCGATGATCGAGCTGGTCGCTTTCTGAAGCAGCAATCTACAAAGTGAATTCCGT
>JBDTBI010000521.1:0-2721 GCA_039924215.1 Acidobacteriaceae bacterium | reverse complement strand
GTGCGCCTCCTGACAGAAAGTAGGATGCAGTCTCGACGTGCGGCACGAAAACCCAATATTCTGGATGCAGGGATCGTTAGGAAAATCATGATGAACGTAGATGCAGCATCCATTCAGGTACAACTGCCCGACGGCAGCGCTCGCACTGTGCCCGCGGGAACCACACCGCTTTCTATTGCCAACAGCATTTCGCCGCGTCTGGCGGCCGCCGCGGTCGTGGCGCAGATTCGCCCCCTGCATGCCGCGGAAGTTGCCGCCAGCGCAGCCGACGACCATGCTACGGAAGAGTCCATGTACAAAGCCGAAGACGCGGCTGCCGAACGGCTCGTCGATTTGACGACGCCGCTTAGCGAGGACGTTTTTCTGCGCCTGCTCACGGAGAAAGATGAGGGTGCTCTGAAAGTCGTGCGCCATTCCGCCGCGCACGTCATGGCCACAGCCGTGCTGGAATTGTTCCCGGAAACCAAGCTCGGCCACGGCCCGGCAACGGACAGCGGCTTCTTCTATGACTTTTATCGTCCCACGCCGTTCACGCCAGAGGACCTGAAAGCGATTGAAGAAAAGATGAGTGAAGTCGTCGCGCGTGATGAGAAGTTTGTTCGCGAATGGGAGCCCCGCGACGACGGCCTGGCACATTTTCGGGCAGAGAACGACTTTATGAAGATCCACTTCATCGAGCGCTTCACCGCGCCCGGCGAAAAGATCTCCCTCTATCGCAATGGTGCGTTTGTCGACTTCTGTCGCGGGCCGCATGTGCCTTCCACCAGCCGCGTGAAGGCATTCAAGGTGCTGACCATTGCAGGCGCCTACTGGCTGGGAGATGAAAAAAATCCACAGCTGCAGCGCATCTACGGCACCGCCTTTTTCTCCAAAAAGGAAATGGAAGAGCACTTCGCCCGCCTGGAGGAAGCGCAGCGGCGCGACCATCGCGTATTGGGTAAGCAGCTCGACCTATTCTCCATTCAGGAAATTGCCGGAGCGGGCCTGATCTTCTGGCATCCCAAGGGCGGCATTATCCGCAAGATCATGGAAGACTGGATGCGCGAAGAATGTATCCGTCGCGGGTACGATCTGGTTTTTACTCCGCACGTGATGCGCAGGGAACTGTGGAAGATCAGCGGCCATGCCGGTTTCTACTCGCAGAACATGTACACGCCCATGGAGCTGGACGACGCGGAATATCAGTTGAAGCCGATGAACTGCCCCGGCCACATCCTGATCTACAAGAACACGCCGAAAAGTTATCGCGATCTGCCGGTGCGGCTGGCAGAACTAGGCAACGTCTATCGCTATGAACGAAGCGGCACCATGCACGGCCTGTTGCGCGTGCGCGGCTTTACGCAGGACGATGCCCACATCTTCTGTACCCCGGAGCAGATTGAGGACGAAGTGGTTGCCTGCATCGACTTCGCGGAAGCCGTCTTGAAGACCTTCGGTTTCTCGGAGTTCAAAGTCGAGCTTTCTACATGGGACCCGAAAGACCGCAAAAGCTATGCGGGGACCGATGATAAATGGGCGCTGGCCATCCATTCGCTGGAACATGCGTTGGAGCGCAAGGGCATCCCGCACAAGACGATCTCCGGTGAAGCCGCATTTTATGGCCCGAAAATCGACATCAAGCTGGTCGACGCGCTGGGACGCCTGTGGCAGCTTTCCACCGTGCAGTTTGACTTCAACCTTCCAGCACGCTTCGATCTGGAATACGTTGGCGAAGATGGCGAGCGGCATCAGCCCGTTATGGTGCATCGCGCCTTGTATGGCTCGGTGGAGCGCTTCTTCGGCGTACTCATCGAGCACTACGCCGGAGCGTTCCCGCTATGGCTTGCGCCGGTTCAGGTGGGCCTTGTGCCCATCAGTGAGAAGCATCTTGACTACGCCAGGAAGGTACAACAGCAACTACAATTGGCTGGCCTGCGCGTGGAGCTCGACGACCGCAATGAAAAGATGAACGCTAAAATCCGCGACCTGACCATGCAGAAGATTCCGTACCTGCTGATCATGGGCGATAAGGAAGCCGCCGCGAACGCCGTCAGCGTCCGCACTCGCGGCAAAGGCGATCAGGGCTCCATTTCGCTGGGCGAATTCATTGCCAAGGCAAAGAAATTAGAGGAAGAAAAATCGATGGCTTTGTGAGGCAAGTAGGGCTGCCGGACGAAAGACAAAGCCAAGCTTTTTTGTCCGATTCGAAGTGCCTTCGGATGGGGATTAACTAGCTGCAATTTTCTTCGGTCTTCCGCCCAGCTTTCCGTTGTTTCGTGCCGCCAAGTTTTTTGCGGCACTTCTCGATTTGCCTCCAACCATGCCAAGCTGCCTTGCCATCCATGTTCTTGAACCGAGAAACCCTTCCAGCAGCGCAGGCAGGTAAAGATCGGCGTCGAGCTTCGGAAAGTGGATACCAAATCCAGATGGCGTGATCTCAATCGCCTCCAGTTGGGACGGTTTGGCCTGTTCCAATCCTTCGGCATCCCGAGGAGAGAATGCAATATCAAGGTTGGAGTTGAGCCGAACAATTACTCTATCCAGACGGCGATCGTATCGTGCGGAAATTGCCCGTGGAGCGCGTGCAGCGGATGCCTTCGCCCGTTGATTTGCGCGTTGCACTTCATCTTTCGCGATCATGTATTTCCCCCCATGTGCGGCAGAGTTCCTCGCAATCTTCAATGAGTGATTTCTCAATGGCTGTGAGCTTAGGCCGCGAGAATCCATAGTTTTCAAGCAGCC